>JAZRXZ010000122.1:0-16530 GCA_045600445.1 Bacteroidales bacterium
TTATGGTAAACAATTTGGTTAATCCAATCAAGAAGACCATTACCCTGAGCGATGGACGTACCATCACTCTTGAGACGGGTAAGGTAGCGAAGCAGGCAGATGGTGCCGTAGAGCTTCGCATGGGTGGCACAATGCTTCTCGCCACCGTATGTACAGCACGTACCGTTACTCCAGGTACCGATTTTATGCCTTTGACTGTGGAGTACAAAGAAAAGTATGCTTCTGCAGGCCGTTTCCCTGGCGGTTTCACCAAGCGTGAGGGCAAGGCCAGCGATTATGAGATTCTCACCAGCCGCCTCGTCGACCGTGCGCTTCGTCCACTTTTCCCAAGCAACTATCACGCTGAGACTTTTGTCAACGTGACCATGTATAGCTCTGACAAGGAGAACCAGCCAGATGCTCTCGCAGGCCTCGCAGCTTCTGCAGCCATGGCAGTTTCTGGTATTCCTTTCGAGGGCCCAATCTCTGAGGTTCGTGTAGTTCGCATCAATGGCGAATTCGTTATCGATCCTACCTTCGAGCAGATGAAGGAGGCCGATATGGACCTGATGGTAGCAGCAACCTACGACAACATCATGATGGTCGAGGGTGAGATGAAGGAGGTCAGCGAGCAGGATCTGCTCGGCGCTCTCAAGGCTGCTCACGAGGCTATCAAGACCCACTGCCTCGTACAGAAGGAGCTCATGGAGGCTGTAGGCAAGCCTGTATTCGAGTACTGCCACGAGGTTAACGACGACGAGCTCCGTGCCGACGTCAAGGCTAAGTGCTACCAGGGCTGCTATGACATCGCCAAGAGCGGCAACAAGAACAAGCATGAGCGCGAGGCTGCCTTCGAGGCTGTCAAGGAGGCTTATGTAGAGGCTCTCCCTGAGGAGAAGAAGGAGGATGAGGAGTGGCTCGGCATGATCGACCGCTACTTCCACGACGTAGAGCGTGAGGCAATGCGCCGCTGCGTTCTCGACGAGGGTACCCGTCTCGATGGCCGTGCACTTAATGAGGTTCGTCCTATCTGGATCGAGCCTGACTATATCCCAGGCCCTCACGGCTCTGCAATCTTCACCCGCGGCGAGACCCAGGCACTCGTTACCTGTACCCTCGGCACCAAGATGGATGAGAAGATGGTCGATGACGTTCTCCGCAACGGCTACGACAAGTTCCTCCTCCACTACAACTTCCCTCCATTCTCTACCGGCGAGGCTAAGGCACAGCGTGGCGTAGGCCGTCGTGAGATTGGTCACGGCCACCTTGCATGGCGTGCCGTAAAGGACATGATTCCTGCTGATTTACCTTACACTGTACGTGTAGTTTCAGATATTCTTGAGTCAAACGGTTCTTCATCAATGGCTTCTACCTGTGGCGCTACTCTTTCTATGCGCGACGCTGGTATCCAGATGATCCGTCCTGTATCAGGAATCGCAATGGGCTTGATCAAGGACGAGGATGGTCCTAAGTACGCTGTCCTCTCTGATATTCTCGGCGACGAGGATCACCTTGGCGATATGGACTTCAAGGTCTGTGGTACCGAGAAGGGTATCACCGCTACCCAGATGGACATCAAGTGCAACGGTCTTTCATACGAGATCCTTGAGAAGGCTCTTCCCCAGGCTAAGGAAGGTCGCTCACACATCCTCAGCAAGATGCTCGAGGCTCAGCCAAATGTCCGCGAGGACCTCAAGGAACATGCACCACGCATGGTTGCCTTCGACATCGACAAGGAGTTCATCGGTGCTGTTATCGGCCCTGGCGGCAAGATCATCCAGGGCATTCAGGAGGAGACCGGTGCTACCGTTACTATCGATGAGGCTGATGGCAAGGGCCATGTAGCAGTTTCTTCTGCTAACAAGGCAAGCATCGACGCTGCTGTTGCTAAGATCAAGGCTATCGTTGCTATCCCAGAGGAGGGCGAGATCTATACTGGCCCAGTCAAGAACATCCAGTCATTTGGCGCGTTCGTAGAGTTCATGCCAGGTAAGGATGGCTTGCTCCACATCTCTGAGATCGACTGGAAGCGTTACGAGACCATGGAGGAAACTGGTATCAAGGAAGGTGACGTTCTCACCTGCAAGCTCCTTGAGATCGACAAGAAGACTGGCAAGTATCGTCTCTCTACCATGGCACTCAAAGAGAAGCCAGAGGGTTACGTAGTGCCAGAGGCTCGTCCACGTCGTGAGGATCGTCCAGAGCGTCCACGTCGCGAGTTCGACGACCGTCCACGCCGCGATTTCGGTGATCGTCCACGTCGTGACTTCGGCGACCGTCCACGTCGCGAGAACAACCCATTCCGTGAGGCATTCGGTGGCGATCGTCCACGTCGTGACTTCAACGACCGTCCACGTCGCAACTTCGGTGAGGGCAACAACAATAACAACGGTAACGAGCAGTTCTGATTCTGATGAACAGCCCCTATCTATACCATCCGCAGCCGTCATCCATGATGGCTGCGGATGCTGTTTTAAGATACATCACGTCACATCCCACGTGGCGTGAGCTCTTTGCACAGGGCAAGATGCTGGGCGTGCTGGTGGTAGAAGCACAGAATCCCACAAGTTGCCTGCATAATATAGATAAATGTACGCGCGTACATTATATATGCGCATACAGCGGGGTCATCAATGGTCTCACCGACCCAGAACACTTCTTCGTCCCACCCGTCTATGACCTGCAGGATCCTGACGACTTCTACCTCCAGAAAGATGCGGAGATCTCTGCGCTCAATGCCGAGATCAAGAACCTTGGCGAGAATGATCCTCGTCTCAAGGAGCTGAAAGAGCAGCGCAAGACCATGAGTATCGCCCTGCAGCAGGAGATCTTCAGCCATTTCGACTTCTCCTCTCCTACAGGCCAATACAAGAACATCGTAGGCATCTTCAACGAAGCCAAGCGTGGCCTCCCTCCAGGCGGAGCAGGCGAATGTGCAGCCCCTCGCCTCCTTCAATACGCACACCAGCATGGTCTCAGGCCACTTGAGCTTGCTGAGTTCTGGTATGGCCGCTCACCCAAGAACACCCTGCGCGTGCATGGACAGTTCTACCCTTCGTGCATCGAGAAGTGCAGTCCTATCCTGCGCTATCAGCTGCAAGGCCTCCCCTATGGCGAGGCACCAGCGGCAGAGATGCCCACTGAGATCAAGACGCTCTCTATTCTCTACGAGGACGAGCATATCGTCGTAGTAGATAAGCCGGCAGGAGCGCTCTCCGTACCTGGCAAGGTGGCAGGCGACTCGATAGAGTCACGACTTCATGAGCTATATCCAGACGTTAAGGGGCCGATGCTCGTCCATCGTCTCGACCAATCGACCTCAGGAATCCTGTTAGCCGCCAAGAGCGCACTGGTACACAAGCAGCTGCAGCAGGATTTCGAGACACGCGCCATCCACAAGGAATACCTTGCCTGGCTCGATGGCTCACTACCAAGCCAGAGCGGCATCATCGACCTGCCTATATGCCCGAACCCTGACGACCGTCCACGTCAGATCGTGGATTTTCTTTTCGGCAAGCGTGCCACTACCCTATACGAAGTGCTCTCACGCGAGGCAGACAAGACGCTCGTCCGCTTCACTCCACTTACGGGCCGCACACATCAGCTGCGCCTTCATGCCGCCTCACCCTTCGGCCTCGGCCATGCCATCGTTGGCGATGCTATCTATTTCGGCTCAGCGTTTCAGAGACTATTGCTCCATGCGCACCGCCTCACATTCACGCATCCTATTACAGAACAAACAATTAATATCACGCCAAATGAAACATTACCTTTCCCTGGGCCTTCTCGCATGCCTTGCAGCATGCAGCCCTAAGCCTCAGCAACAGGCTGAGATCATCGACCTGCCACGTACCGAAACACCCGCATCCCTGCAGGAAGCCGTCACCTCCATGTTGGCAGAAGCCGACTCAACTCCAGGCGTGACCTTCGAGAGTGTTATGATCCTCAAGCACGGCGAAGTGCTCCTTGAGCACTGGCAGGGCGAGGCAGCAGCCGACAAGCCACATACCATGTGGTCGGTCAGCAAGTCATTCTGTGCAGCAGCAGTCGGCATGTGTGTCGATGACGGCCTCATCAAGGTTACCGACAAGGTCATCGACTATTTCCCTGATCAGCTTCCTGAGGAGCAGTCAGACAACCTCAAGGCGATGACCATCCACGACCTTCTCACCATGAACTGTGGTCATGAGACAGAGCCAGCAATCCGCGTCGTCGCTGCCGAGGTTGACACGACCACCAACTGGGTCGAGAAGTTCCTCGCACACCCTGTTACCAAGACCCCTGGCACCTGGTATTGCTACAACTCTATCGGTACCTTCATGCTTTCTGCTATCGTGCAGAAGGTTACAGGACAGAAGGTCAATGATTTCCTTGCAGAGCGCCTCTGGCAGCCACTCCACATCGATCAGCCAGAGTGGTGGGAGAATCCTGATGGCATCAACTGCGGCGGCTGGGGCCTCAACCTCAAGACAGAGGACATGGCAAAGTTCGGACAGCTCTTCCTGCAGAAGGGCCAGTGGAACGGACAACAGCTCATCAGCGAGGCCTGGGTAGCCGAAGAATCGAAATATCAGGTTCCTTCGGTACCTGCAGGTACCCGTCCTGATGAAGTCGAGGCCAAGGGCCTGACCAAGGAGAATTGCTCATGGCTCCTCGGCTATGGTTACCAGATGTGGATCAGCCCAGAGGATTCTTACCGCGCAGATGGTGCCTTCGGCCAGTACATCTACGTATGGCCTTCTCAGGATGCCGTCATCGCTATCACAGCAAGCTCACAGGACCTCCAGGGTGAGCAGAACCTCATCTACAAGTACATCTACCCTGCCATCAAAGCGCTGTAAGCATAATATAAAAAATATAGAACGCTACGGAACAAAAATCTCAACGCATATTAAAGAGCGTTGAGGTTTTTACTTCATTTCTTCAACGCATTTTAAAAGGCGTTGAGGTTTTGAACTTATTTCTTCAACGCGTTTTAAAGGGCGTTGAGGTTTTGAACTTATTTCTTCAACGCATTTTAAAGGGCGTTGAGAAAAACGAAAAAAGACACCGAAACAAGAAAATGTTTCGGTGTCTTCTATTTTATGATAGGAACTTATTAGTTCTTCTCAGGACGGCCATAAGCGCGGGCAACCTCATTGTACTCGTCGATGAGAGCCTGGCGGTTAGGAGCGTTGGTTGGAGCGAACTGACGATAGAGAACCTGCATGAGGAGGTTAGGAATATCGTTGTTCTCGTGGTTGGTATCAGCCTTGAAAGCGGTGCGGAGCAATGGAAGAGCTGCCTGGATCTTACCAGAGCTGAAACGATCCATCTCAGCATTGCTTGCATGGTTCTTGAGCATCTCGCTCTCACCAGCCTCCATCTCAGCGAGATAGGTGTAACCGTAGTAGAGGTTAGCATCGAGATTGGTTGGATCGAGCTCGATAGCCTTAGCGAAGTACTCCTTAGCTGGATCAAACTCATTCTTCTGAGCGTAGAGACGACCGATGATGGTTACGACACCAGCGTTGGTTGGGTTGTTAGCATAGCTTGCCTTCATAGCGTTGTTAGCACCGTCGATATCGTTGCGATCAGGGTAGATCAGGAAGAGGTTGTTAGGGAAGTAGTTCTCTGAAGGCATAGCCTCCATACCCTTCTGCAACCAGTTGATCATCTCAGTAGTATCGTTCATCTGAGCATACTCGCCAATGATTGAAGAGTAAACGGTGAGCTGTGGAGTGTTCTTGCCGATGAGGTTCTTGAAGACAGCAAGAGACTTCTGCTTATCAACGTTGCTGTAGCAAGAACCAGCATAGAGGAGGTTCTGATATACTACGCTGTCAGCAGAGTACTTCTCGAACTCAAGAGCAGCTGCAGGATTCTTCTTAGGATCGACAGCAGTCTTGATCAATGCGCTCTCAGCACCCTTAGCAGCAAGCTCAAAGTAGCTGGCAGCCTCATCCCACTTCTGCTCGTTGTAAGCTGTGAAACCGCAGTTTGCCAAACCGTTTGAAACGCTATAGAGAGCCCAAGCGTTGGTAGCCATAGCATCGTTGAACTTGGTGTTGGTCTTGCCCTTAGCATCTGGAGTTGCATAGGCATCCCATGCAGCCATATAGTACTTGAAACCGTTACCGCAGTTAGCGAAGAGGTTGTTGAGAGCATTCTGGTCGCCCTGGCCTGCGCCTGGGAGATAGATCTGATAGCTATTGTACTCTACGTTACCTGCTACGCGGTTGATGTCGCCAAGCATGGTGTTAGCATACTTGTTAGCGAAAGCCTTAGCAACCTCAGCACGTGCAGTAGCGAAGTCAGGAACCTTGGTTACGTCAACGCCACCCATAGCATCCTCAGCCAACTTAGCAGCCTTCTCAGCAGCCTTCAAATTAGCAGTGATCTCCTTCTGAGCGTCCTTGATTGCCTTCTGCTCCTCCTTAGAGAGCTCCTGGGCAAAAGCACCTGCAGCCAATGAGACTGCGAGGACAGAAACGATAAATTTCTTCATTGTCTAATAAATTTAATGTGTTTATAATTGTTGTTTGCTATATATTATATATTATGTATCACTCGGCAGCTGGTTCCTGAGCACCGTCTTCGGCAGAAACCTCTCCTTCGATGATCTCTTCTTCCTCCTCACGCATTACGCGGCAGACGCTGGCGATGCGATCGTTCTTCTTGGTGAGGTCGATGAGCTTGACACCCTGCGTAGCACGACCCATGATACGGAGATCGGTGAGGTGCATACGGATAACGATACCGCTCTTGTTAATAATCATGAGGTCGTCATCGTCGGTCACTGCCTTGATAGCGATGAGCGGACCGGTCTTGTCGGTGATGTTGAGTGTCTTTACGCCCTTACCGCCACGGTTAGTGATGCGGTAGTCAGGGATGGCACTGCGCTTACCGAAGCCGTTCTCCGATACGACGAGGATGCTGGCGTCAAGTGAGGAGTTAGAAGTGAGGAGTGAGGAGTTCTCAGCTTCGCCATCTGCCTCAATCGTCTCCTCTACTGGCTCTTCTTCCTCTGGCATGTCGAAGAGGTTATCAAGAGATACCTCCTCCTCGATTGCCTCGTTGTTGACGTTCTCGTCATCATCGTCGCCACCTTCTGACTGACCAAGGACAACGCCTGGGTAGTTGATAGCAATCATGCCTACACACTGATCGTCGTCGTCGTCAAGACGCATACCACGCACGCCGGTAGCCACACGGCCCATCAGACGAACCTTATCCTCTCCGAAGGTGATAGCGCGACCGTTGCGGTTAGCCATTACGAGGTGCTTCTGGCCATCGGTCATCACTACGCCGATCACCTTATCGCCTTCTGCGAGGTTGATAGCGTTGATACCGTTGGCACGTGGACGGCTATAGAGTGCGAGCTTGGTCTTCTTGACAGTACCATTCTGGGTAGCGAAGACGATATAGTGGTTCTCGTTGAAGTCCTTGTCAGCGAAGGTCTCAACCTTGAGGAACGCGGTGATCTTGTTGTTCTCGTTGACGTTGAGCATGTTCTGAATGGCGCGACCCTTCTGGTTCTTAGCAGCCTCAGGAATGTCGTATACCTTCATCCAGAAGGCCTGACCTTGCTCGGTGAAGAACATGAGCCAGTTGTGGTTCTTGGCAGCGTACATGTACTCGATGAAGTCTGCATCGCGTGTACCTGCACCCTTAGAGCCCTTGCCACCACGGTTCTGCGCCTTGAAGTCCTCAAGCTTGGTGCGCTTGATGTAACCCATGTGCGAGACGGTGATGATGACGTCATCGTTAGGGATGAAGTCCTCAGCGTTGAACTGCTCGCCACGATAGTCGATGTCGGTGCGACGCTCGTCGCCATACTTCTCCTTGATCTCAATGAGCTCGTCCTTGACAACCTTCATACAGAGGACGTCGTCAGCGAGGATCTGCTTGTAGTAGTCGATGAGCTTCATGAGATCCTCATACTGCTGCTTCAACTCCTCGATGCGGAGACCAGTGAGCTGACCGAGGCGCATGTCGACGATAGCCTTTGACTGGAGCTCGTCGATCTGGAAGCGCTCCTCCAAGCCACGCTGAGCGTCAGCTGGGGTGCGGCTGTTGCGGATGATGCGGACTACCTCGTCGATGTTATCGCAAGCGATGATCAAGCCTTCGAGGATGTGAGCCTTCTTCTCAGCCTCAGCCAGATCGTACTTGGTGCGGCGGATGACCACCTCATGACGGTGCTCCACGAAGTACTCGATGAGCTCCTTGAGGTTGAGCAGCTTTGGCATACCCAAAGCGTCTGGATGACCTGGGATAGGTACGAGTGCGATGTTGTTGACCGAGAAGTTTGACTGCAGCTCAGTCATCTTATAGAGCTTGTTGAGGATGACGTTAGAGTTGACATCCTTCTTCAAGTCGATGACGATGCGCATACCAGTGCGGTCGGTCTCGTCGTTGGCATTGGCAATACCCTCGATCTTCTTCTCGTCGGCCAGCTGTGCGATGTGCTTGATGAGCTCGGCCTTGTTGACGCCGTAAGGAATCTCGGTGACGATGATGCGATCATGCTGACCCTCTGACTCGATCTCAGCCTTGGCACGGATGGTGATACGGCCGCGACCTGTCTCGTAAGCCTGCTTGACGCCGTCGTAGCCATAGATGGTAGCGCCAGTTGGGAAGTCAGGAGCCTTGATATACTGCATGAGCTCGTCGATGGTGATCTCGCGGTTGTCGATATAAGCGCAGATACCGTCGATGACCTCAGTGAGGTTGTGGGTAGGCATATTGGTGGCCATACCTACAGCGATACCGTTGGCACCATTGACCAGCAAGGTAGGGATGCGAGTAGGCAATACCTTTGGCTCCATGAGCGTGCCGTCGAAGTTTGGCATCATGTCTACGGTGTCCTTCTCGATGTCGCGGAGCATCTCCTCTGAGATCTTCGAGAGTCGAGCCTCGGTGTATCGCATAGCAGCGGCGCCATCACCGTCGACCGATCCGAAGTTACCCTGACCATCGACCTGGAGGTAACGAAGGTTCCAGGGCTGTGCCATACGCACGAGCGCTCCGTAAACTGATGAGTCGCCGTGTGGGTGGTACTTACCGAGCACCTCACCTACGATACGTGCACACTTCTTGGTTGGCTTGTCGTAAGTGTTGCCGATCTGGTCCATACCATAGAGGACTCGGCGGTGTACGGGTTTGAAGCCGTCGCGCACATCAGGAAGTGCACGGGCTACGATCACTGACATCGAATAATTAATGTAGCTGGTGCGCATCTCTTCTTCGATGTTCACCTTAATGATTCGATCGTTGTTCTGAATGTTTTCTTCCATTATTGTTGTTTAAAATTCTTTGCAGACAAGAAATATGAATTTATTCATACGGGCGCAAAGTTACTCATTTTTGCCGACATGACCAAATTTTTGGACTCATAACCGATATAAAATGTCCGAAAAACGCATTTTAACGCCGTTTTTAGCGACTTTCGGAGCAATTTCGACCCCCTATCGATGCGAAACGTTGCGTGCAACAGAGGAAATTTGACGAAATATTTGGTCATATAAATAATAATATATATATTTGCACCCGTTAATAATTTTAAGGGGAGTAAAAGGGGAGTAAAAAAGGAATTAAAGGGGAGTTAAAGGGACGTTACTGCCGCCTGACGAAAGCTTTATGAGTGTAGTGGACACCGATACAATTGTCCCTTTTACTACATTTTTACTACTTTTTTACTACTTTTTTACTACAAATACTTAATTAAAAACAAACTAAAATCTTATATTAAACACAACAATGGAAGCAGTATTCAGTTACATTCTCGGCCTTGGTGCCGCTGTCATGATGCCGATCCTTTTCACGATCCTTGGCGTCTGCATCCGCATCCCATTCTCTAAAGCGCTCAAGAGCGGCCTCTGTGTAGGCGTCGGCTTCGTGGGCCTCTCTGTCATCACTGGTCTTCTTACCTCCAGCCTCGGTCCTGCATTGAGCAAGGTCGTCGAGATCTATGGCCTCAACCTTGAGGTCTTCGACATGGGTTGGCCAGCAGCTGCATCGGTGGCTTACAACACGCTGGTGGGATCGTTCATCATCCCTGTCTGCCTCGGTGTCAACCTCGTGTTGCTCCTCCTCGGCTGCACTCGCACCATCAACATCGACCTCTGGAACTACTGGCATTTCGCCTTCATCGGCGCTGTCATCTACTTCATGACTGGTTCGACTGCATGGGGTTTCTTCGGTGCCATCATCTGCTACATCATCACGCTGGTTTTGGCCGATATGACGGCTAAGAAATTCCAGTCGTTCTACAGCGGCATGGAGGGTATCTCTATCCCTCAGCCTTTCTGCCAGGGCTTCACTCCTTTCGCTATCGGCATCGGCAAGTTGCTCGATAAGATCCCTGGCTTCGACAAGCTCTACATCGACGCTGAGGGCATGAAGAAGAAGTTCGGCCTCTTCGGCGAACCTCTCTTCCTCGGTGTCATCATCGGCGTCATCATCGGCTGTCTCTCCTACGAAGGCTGGGACGCTCGTGTCGATGGCATCCCCGCTATCCTCGGCCTTGGCATCAAGATGGGTGCAGTCATGGAGCTCATCCCTCGCATCACCGCTTTGTTTATCGAAGGCCTGAAGCCAATCTCTGAGGCTACTCGCGCGCTGATTGCCAAGAAGTTTGGTGACAAGAAGGAGTTCTACATCGGTATGTCTCCAGCGCTCGTCATCGGCCATCCTACTACGCTCGTCGTTTCATTGCTTCTCATCCCTGTGACGCTTGTTTTGGCAGTAGCTCTTCCAGGCAATCAGTTCTTGCCACTGGCTTCGCTTGCAGGTATGTTCTATGTCTTTGCAATGGTACTTCCTTACACCAATGGCAACGTCGTCAAGTCATTCATCATCGGCCTCATCATGATGGCCATCGGCCTCTATTTCGTCACCTGGATGTCGCCTGATTTCACCAAGGCTGCACACGACGTCTACGTCAACACTCAGGACGCTGCAGTGAAGGTCCCAGACGGCTTCTCAGCTGGCTCGCTTGACTTCGCATCCTCTCCTATCGCCTTCGCCATCTACGCTTGCATGCACTGGCTGCAGTACATCGGTGCGGGAATCCTCGTGGTGATCACTTGCGGCATGGTTTATTGGAATCGTGTAATGATTAATAAAAAATAAATATGAAAAAATTCCTTTCTTTTGCTCTTGTTGCTGCTGCTTTGACCACCGTCAACGCTCAGGAAGCTGATCGCGTCGTCGGTCGCCAGCACGTACGTTTCCAGACAGCTTGTCATCCTGAGGATGTCAAGACTTACGACACCAAGACCCTTCGTGAGCGCTTCGTCATGGAGGAGGTCATGAAGGCTGACTCGGTGATGCTCACCTATTCTCACTACGACCGTTTCATCTTCGGTGGCGCCATGCCAGTCAATGAGACCTTGAAGCTCGAGAACTTCTGGGAGCTCGGCCTCGACGTCGACACCGCTATCAAGGACAAGTACTTCCTCTACAACCGCGAGGTAGGTATCGTCAACTGTGGCCTCGGTGATGGCGTAGTCATCGTCGATGGCAAGGAGTACGCCCTCTCACCTAAGGAGGCTCTCTACGTCGGTCGTGGCCATGTACGCGACGCTAAGGGTAACTGGAGCGACGTCAATAAGTCAGTTGAGTTCCGCTCAAAGGACGCTAAGAATCCAGCTAAGTTCTACATCAACTCAGCTACCGCTCACACCCACTACAAGACCCAGTGGATCACCCTCGATGGTCGTAAGGGTTCGCTCAAGGCTGCCGTATGGGGTCCTGTAGGAACTACCGAGGAGGCTAACAACCGCACCGTCTATAAGCTCATCGTCACCGACGTCCTGGAGGAAGGCCCTTGCCAGCTCCAGCTCGGCCTCACACAGCTCAATCCAGGTGCCGTATGGAACACCATGCCACCTCACACCCACGGCCGCCGTATCGAGGCTTATTACTACTTCAACCTCCCAGAAGATCAGACCATCTCTCACGTCATGGGTCAGCCACAGGAGAGCCGCAACGTATGGCTCCACAACGAGCAGGCTATCATGAGCCCTGAGTGGTCAATGCACGCTGCAGCAGGTACTTACTACTACACCTTCATCTGGGGTATGGCTGGCGAGAACCTCTTCTACAACGATAAGGACAACATCCCAGTCATTGACATCCGATAATCGGATATCGATAACAGGAAATAGCAAATAACAAATATCACCGTCTACGCGAATTGCTCCGTAGGCGGTGATATTTTATTTTACTCTGACGAATGTCCATTTATGTTTTCCCGTTTACCACGGGAATGTCTCCGGATCATTGAGCTCATTCGAGCGGCGATTCTCATTCATCCCATTGATCAGAGCCATGTCCTCGTCAGCAAGGACGAAGTTCATGATCTCCAGATTCTCCGCGAAGTGATTTGGCTTCGCTCTCGGGATGGTGAGGAGTCCACGCTGTACGATCCAGCGGAGGACGATCTGCGACGAGGTCTTGCCGTACTTTGCCGCAATCTCCTTGAGCAATGGTTGTCCGACGACATCGATATCTCCCTGTCCGAAAGGACCCCATGCAATGACCTGAAGGCCGAGATTGCGGTTGAAGGCGATATTCTCCTCTTGTGACATAAATGGATGTACCTCAATCTGATTGACCACAGGACGGATCTCTGCATACGACAGCAGGTCCTCAAGATGTGCAGGATTGAAATTACTGACACCGATGGAGCGTACCTTGCCGCTGCGGACAAACTCCTCCATCACCTGCCACGTATCCTTCACACAATCCTTCACTGGCCAATGGATCAGGAGCAGGTCTACATAATCGACCTTGAGCTTGCGCAGACTCTCCTCGATGCACTGGCGCACTGCCTCCTTGCCTTCTCGCATGTAGTGAGTATTGATCTTGGTGGTCAGGAAGATCTCTTCGCGTGCCACACCGCTCTCGATCAGGCCCTGTCCTACCTCCTCCTCATTCTCGTACATCTGAGCGGTGTCGATGTGGCGGAATCCGGCTTTGAGCGCAAGGCTGACGTTATTGACGGCCGTCTCACCCTTCAGCGTCCACGTACCGACACCGATCTGTGGGATATTATATCCGTTACTTAGTTGCATATTACTTAATTAACAAGGAGCTGATGCCATCATATTAGACACAGCTCCTTATTTATAAATGAATAGTATTTACTTTTTTCGAGTTTTAATCGCTTTGCGATCAAAGCTTGATGGTGTACATCTGGAAGGTGTATGCAGGAACCTCAATCTGCTGCTTAGCCTTGAGCTTCACAGTCTCAGTCTTTGGCTCTACTGGATGCTGCTCGTAGTTGTTCTCCATCTCTGGAGTACCAGCGAGGGTGGTGAGAGTGACGTTCTTGAAGCTGCCGAAGCGTGAGAGGTTCAGATCGACCTTCTTTGCCTCGTTGCTGTCGTTGACCACCTTGACGTAGAGCTCCTTCTTGTTCACGTTGAGCACTACTGACTGCTCCTGGAGGTTGGTCTTGTCAGCGATGGTCACACAGTCACCATAGTAGTACTGACCAGAAGACTGACCGAACATCATCTGAGTGTAGTAAGAGCAGGTCAGGAAGGTACGCTCGTTGTCGAAGTAGATCAAGTCAGGATCCCATGAGTGATGGTTCTTCTTAGCGAAGAGAGGTGCGTAAGAAGTCATGACAACTACATCGCCATTGCGCTCAACGTGACAGAGATAAAGTGCCTCTGCGAGAGCGTCCTGCAGCTGGTTGTTACGGCCACGGTTCTGTGAAGAATACTCACCGAGGTAAACCTTGGTCTTGCGGTCGCGTGGATAGTTATCGTACTGACGCTTCTCCTGGAAGTAGGTCACTGGCTCGTAGTAGTGCTCGTCGATGATTGGCATACCGAGCTCCTCAGCCAACTTCCATGAGGTATCATAGTCGCGGTTGCCTGGGTGTGAACCAGGACCTGCGGTACCTACGATCACGATCTCAGGATGTGCAGCAGTAACACGCTCATAAATATACTTAAAGCGCTCGATGAACTCAGGCGAGATACGCTCCTCGTTACCGATACCGAGATACTTCAAGCCGAATGGCTCTGGATGGCCAGCATCTGCACGTACCTTACCCCACTTGGAGGTAACGTCGCCGTTGGCCCACTCGATGAGGTCGAGAGCCTCGTCAACCCACTCGTCCATATCCTCCATAGGTACAACCCACTGGTTCTGAACCTCTGGGAAGTTCCAACCACCGTTGACACCCTGACAGCTTACGCCTGAAGGGAGAATAGGTACAGGAGCTGCACCAAGATCCTCACAGAGCTGGAAGTACTCGTGGTAGCCGAGTTCCATCGACTGGCCATAACCCCAGGTATTCTTCTGCTGACGGCGAGTCTCCTTAGGACCTACAGTCTCCTTCCAGCGATAGGTATTCCAGAAGCCGTCACCACCACCGTGAACGACGCAACCGCCTGGGAAGCGGATGAACTTAGGATTCAAATCGGCCAAAGCCTGTACGAGATCCTTGCGGAGGCCGTGACCATTGTAAGTATCGGTTGGGATCAACGAAACCATATCGATGTCAAGCACACCCTCGGTCTCAGAGATAATCTGGAGGTTACCATTGAGGCAATCCTCCTCAGCGGTGAGTTCGAACTCATACTTCTGCCAGCCCTGGGTAGCAGCAGCGGTGCGGAACTTCTTCTCTGCAATGGTGAATGGCTGTGGCCACTTAGGACCCTGTGCATCGGCTGCAGGAGCCTTCATGCCACCCAGTACAACCTTGATGTTCTTAGCCTTGCCATCTGGAGTACGGAGGAAGACAGAGAACTGATAGGTAGCACCCTTCTTGGTCACGATGCCATCATGGCCGTCGTTCTGGATACCGATACCGGTGTTACCGTCGAAGTCAGGCATGTTGGTAACGACACGCTCGATGTTGACGCGCATGAAGTGTGGATTGTTAGCGTGGATAGCACCGTCCATAGCTGCATCGTAGTAGCCTGAAGAGTGACCCAGGCGAACCAGACGCCAAGCGGTACCAGGACCGTAACCGTCGCGGATAGTAGGATTATACTCGAACGAACCATTCTGGATGAGCTGAGCATTCAAGCCGCCATCTGCCGACTGGCTGATATCCTCGAAGAAGATACCGATGAGTTCGTCACTGATCTTTAAGCCACCCTGAGGGGCTTTCATCTTCTGGGCCTGTGCAGGGACGAGAGTCGCTGCAGAGAGGGCCAAAAGTGGCAATAGGTGTTTCATGATTGTAATTTATTTATTATGGTATACATACTTTTCCGGCGCAAAGATAGTCATTATTCTTTAAATTTCCAAACAAATCGTCATTTATTTTCGCTTGTTATGTTCTATAACATAATAATGTCCCGCAGGATTTCGCGCGATACCTTCCTGACAGCGGGAAGGTATGGCAGGATTTCGCGTGATACCTTCCTAATAGCGGGAAGGTATCGCAGGATTTCGCGTGATACCTTCCTGATAGCGGGAAGGTATCGCAGGATTTCGCGTGATACCTTCCTTAAGGAGAAAAGGGATTGGACGAAATTGTCCAATCCCTTAACTGATAAATAATTGACAATCGCTATCTAACACACAATCCTCGGTGCCTGTTTGAGTATCCAAGGCGATATTCGAAGGCGGTGCAGCCAGTGTAGCGCTCTAAGAATCTCGACATGGTACGATTGCCGGAGAAGCCGCAGAGCTTGGCTACATAGTCGTAGGAGTGCGATGTCTCAGTGAGCAGGTACTTGACATGCTGCAGACGCCACTCGCGGAGTGCAGTCACGAGGTTGCTACCCGTGAGCAGCTCAATGGCGTGGCTCAGGTAGCTCCGCTTCACGTCGAGCCGCTTGGCCAGCTCCTTGCCGTGGTTGCTCAAATTATCCAAAATGTAAGTATACATTAAATCTTTCCAATTAGGGTTGCACTATGACTCGCATGACGATTTCGGCCATGATGACTATGGGCATGATTCTTGGGGGGATGATGACTAATCCCGCTAAGATGATGACAAATCCCGCTAATAGGTGTATGGCCTTATAGCGGGATTGATTGAAGGTGGTCTATTTCCTCATCATTTGGCTCCACCATTCTGATGGATCAACATAGAGCTTGTGCTTTCGACCACAATAGATTTTCGTTGTAGGATCATAGAATCCATAGAAGGATTTGCCATCGCCACCAAGATCCCAGGGGGAAGTAAGTTCGATTGATTTACTGGGAAGTTTCTGATAGTAGCCTTGATGGAGCAAGACAGACACTTTTCGACGGAATCTGCGAGAGGCTTTCTTTTTACCTTTATGCTGCGATTTGCAACTAATCCATGTCCCTGCTGGGAAATGTTTGAATGAATGTGACATACCATAATAATGTTTATGAAGCGCGGATGATACACCTGTTGGCTTCGGTTGAACATTATTTGGCTGTAGAAATTAGGGGGTTATACATTATCACAGGATTAATCTTTGACAAGTTTAGATTTCATCATTTGTATCTCTTTTGCTAATGGTAAGAGATGCTTGGAAATCACGTTCCAGATAACCTCTGGATCAATATTGGCATATTCGTGAGATATTATGTTTCTTAAACCAATGATATTCTTCCATGGAA
>JAZRXZ010000123.1:0-1508 GCA_045600445.1 Bacteroidales bacterium
GAAAGGTGAAAAGCACCTCGAGCAGAGGAGTGAAAGAGTTCCTGAAACTGTTCGCTTACAAGCGGTCGGAGCGGTTATAAGCCGTGACGGCGTGCCTTTTGCATAATGAACCTACGAGTCACCTTCTTTAGCGAGGTTAAGGGTTTAAGGCCCGGAACCGAAGCGAAAGCGAGTCCGAATAAGGCGGTTAGTTAGAGGGGGTGGACGCGAAACCAAGTGATCTACAGATGACCAGGATGAAGTTTCGGTAACACGGAATGGAGGTCCGAACCAGTTGGCGTTGAAAAGCCCTTGGATGAGTTGTCTGTAGGAGTGAAAGGCCAATCAAACTTGGAGATAGCTCGTACTCCCCGAAATGCATTTAGGTGCAGCGTCGATATAGTTTATATGAGGTAGAGCGACTGATTGGATGCGAGGGCTTCACCGCCTATCAAGTCCTGACAAACTCCGAATGCGTATAAATGTTTATCGGCAGTGAGGGCGCGGGTGCTAACGTCCGTGTCCGAGAGGAAAAGAATCCATATCATCGGCTAAGGTCCCGAAGTATGTGCTAAGTTAAATTAACGAAGTTTTGTCGCAGTGACAGCTAGGATGTTGGCTTGGAAGCAGCCATTCATCTAAAGAGTGCGTAACAGCTCACTAGTCGAGCGACGAAGCGTGGATAATAATCGGGTATAAGCACGTCACCGAAGCCATGGGTGCGCAAGCGCGGTAGGGGAGCATTGATGTCAGCGTAGAAGGAGTATTGTGAGATATTCTGGAGCGTCATCAAAAGCAAATGTAGGTATAAGTAACGATAAAGGGGGTGAGAAACCTCCTCGCCGGAAGACTGAGGTTTCCTGATCAACGTTAATCGGATCAGGGTTAGTCGGGACCTAAGGTTAACACTAAAGTGGAGACCGATGGAAGAAACTGTTAATATTCAGTTACTGGCATACGGAGTGATGTGGAGACGGAGGTGTGACAGTCCTGCCAACTGACGGAATAGTTGGTTAAAGGGTGTAGATATAGATAGTGTAGGCAAATCCGCACTAGAGTCGAACCTGAAAGTACCGCGAGGGCTTGCCTGAGTGGAAATGGACGTAAGCGTACTCCCAAGAAAATCTGCTAAACTTATCCGTATGGCACCCGTACCACAAACGGACACACGTGGTCACGTATAGAGTACTAAGGCGCTCGAGAGATTCACAGCTAAGGAACTAGGCAAAAAGTCCCCGTAACTTCGGGAAAAGGGGAACTCCGGAAACGGAGTCACAGAGAAAGGCTCAGGCGACTGTTTAACAAAAACATAGGGCTATGCAAAATCGAAAGATGAGATATATGGCCTGACACCTGCCCGGTGCTGGAAGGTTAAGAGGAGATGTCAACCGCAAGGCGAAGCATTGAATTGAAGCCCCAGTAGACGGCGGCCGTAACTATAACGGTCCTAAGGTAGCGAAATTCCTTGTCGGGTAAGTTCCGACCTGCACGAATGGTGTAACGATCCGAGCACTGTCTCGGCTGTGAGC
>JAZRXZ010000124.1:0-1837 GCA_045600445.1 Bacteroidales bacterium
ATGGGTACAAGCCGGACGGCATGAGATCGAAGAGTCCATGCGTGAAATGATGTCAGGTAATGACAAATCCTTTGTTGTCGTTATGGACAAAGAGCATAGACGTGCCGATGTCATACTGCCTGAAGGTGCTTTCTCTGGCGGTAAGGTCATCCTTCCTGACAGTCGCGAGCTTTTCTTTCATCTGAATCCGGATGAAGCTATGTCTCAGGCAGAGCGCAAGGAGCAGGGTGCCAAGGTTCAGTACTCCGATGTCTCGGGTATGGCAAAGAATCGTATCGAACATGCTCTGGAGTCACATCCCGACTTCAAGCCTGACTATGTCCGTTTCTTCAATCAGACAGGAGTCCTCGGCTACCATCCAGATGACCGCTACTTTGAGGGTAAGGAGCTTTATGTCGCTTCTTTGAACAAATGGAGTCTGGACAATGTCCGTCACATGGACATCAGTGAGGCCGTCGCTCATGCCCGTGAGCCTCAGTTCGAGGCTTCCACCATGCTGAAGGATGATGCTGGCAAGTGGCTTTTCTATGTTCGTCCGAAGGGTGAGGAGGCTTTTGCCATCCATCCTGAGCGTGAAGACCTGAACCGTTTCTTCAATGCAGCTCATGGTAGTGACCCTGCGAATGTCGCTCGTGTACGAGAGGAACTCAGCAGCAAGTACTATGCTCTGGCACAGACCAAGCCTGAGCTGAAGGTCAATATCCTTGGAGAGCGTGCTTCAGAGGAGGATGCTGCCCGACTCCAGAGTGTCAATGTCTTCAAGACCAAGGACGGCAAGTATATGATGAGTGCCAAGGTAACGGATGCTCCTGTCTCTACTACGGCCAGGGAGATCACCCTTACACAGTGGCAGCGTATGTGGCTCAGTCCGGATCGCAACCAGTACAAGCGTGATCTTGCCGCTAAGGTCTTCTCTGACATCCTTCATCCTGAACGGAAGGAAGAGAAGGTACAGAACGAGGTCAAGGAACAGAAGCCGGTTGTCAAACCTTTGCCGTCACTCAGCACTCAGGCAAAGATGCTGAAGGAGAAGCATCCTGATGCAGTTATCCTCATGAGAACAGGTGACTTCTATCTGGCTTTCCATGAAGATGCACGTACTGTAGCGGATAAGCTGGGTCTCACACTTACACGAACCAAGGATGTAGAGGGCAATCGCATCGAGGAGGCAGCCTTCCCATATCATGAGCTGGACACCTATCTCCCTCGTCTCATCCGTCTGGGTGAGCGTGTGGCCATCTGTGAGGCAGAAGACCAGAAGGTCGATGTGAAGGATCAGGTCGAAGAGTCCAATGAGGAGAATGAGTCACGAGGCTATCACCGTTAAACCGTAAACAATGGGAAAGAACCAACAGTATGCCATGGAACACTCTGAGGAGGCCATGGCACAGATGCGCAAGTATGGTATTCCTGCGTCAGTCATTCTGGCGCAGGGTATCATCGAGAGCAGCAATGGTCAGAGTGAACTCTCTCGTCTGGGCAATAACCATTTCGGAGTCAAGGCTACTCCCAAGTGGCTGGCAGAGGGTGGCCAGTATCTGGTCTATACCGATGATAAGCCCGATGAGAAGTTCTGTTCCTATGCCAGTGTCGCTGAGTCTTACGAGCATCACTCACAGTTCCTGAAGGAGAATAGCCGTTATGCCTCGCTCTTCAAACTCTCACCTGATGACTATGCAGGATGGTGTGAAGGACTACAGGCTGCAGGCTATGCTTCTGGCAAGGGTTATGCAGCCAGTCTGAAGAGTATTATCGAGGCCAACGGTCTTGACCGCTATGACCAGGAGGTTATGAAGACAGGAGGTGTAGAGCATCAGCGAACAGCCGTTGTCGCGCC
>JAZRXZ010000125.1:0-28650 GCA_045600445.1 Bacteroidales bacterium
AATTTCAGTAACTTTGTCCTCGGTAAACATAGCGATATTATTTGGTTTTATTTGTTTTGTGGTTATTACAAATATACGAATAATATCGCTATTTACCAAATTTTCAATCAATTATTTTTCGTCGAACTCACGTTATATTAACAGCAGCTCATGCAAGGTTTTGCGTTCTTGGTGATTTAATGGGCAGACAACAAATTCAAATACATTAATCATTATGAGCAAAAAACTGACAACCAAGATTTCTATTTTCCTGCTGGCATTGAGCGCGGCATTCACCTCATGTCTGGAAGACAACAAGGATGAAGTTTCTTTCCGTCCAACGGCTTTGGTGACCGTGAAGCCGACGGCCGATTCGTTTATCCTACAGCTCGATGACACTACCCGTCTGGAGCCAGCCAATATGACCAAGTCACCATACGGAGACAAGGAGGTGCGAGCTCTGGTCAACTATGATATCAAGGAGAAAAAGACGGGTATGCAGAAGGTGCACATCAACTGGATGGACAGCATCCGCACCAAGATGACCGTCCCTTCGTTAGGCGACAAGAATAATGCAACCTATGGCAATGATCCTGTGGAGATTGTGAACGACTGGGTGACGGTGGCCGAAGATGGCTATCTGACGCTCCGTGTCCGCACCCGTTGGGGATATCCTGGCAAGGTGCATTATCTCAATCTGCTCACGGGCATCGATCCTAAGAATCCTTACGAGTTGGAATTGCGCCACGATGCTAAAGGTGACACGTATGGCAACTGGGGCGACGCTTTGATCGCCTTCAATCTGCGTGAGATTCTAAAGGATGCAACATCGGACAAAGTGAAGTTCACCCTTCGCTGGAACTCATTCAGCGGCTCGAAGAAGATAGAGTTCGATATGAAGTCGAAGCCTATGGACACTCGCAGCAGCCTTGCTGGTGCCAACGCATATAATCAGAGCATTAAGTAACCTATCCTTAACTCCCCATCCGAATCGAGGATGAATATCTCCAACAGCAGCGAGAAAGAACTGCTTCGCCAGATAAAAAAAGGCGATGCAGAGGCAAGGTATCTGGTGTACAAACGGTACATCAGGTACCTCTCTGCTGTCTGTTCGAGATACATCAGCAACGACGAGGATATAAAGGACGTGCTACAGGAATCGTTCCTGAAGATATTCAGCACCATCGATGCATTTGCCTATCAGGGAGAAGGCTCACTAAAGGCTTGGATGAGCCGCATCGTCCTGAACGAATCGCTGAAATGGCTGAAGCAGAACCAACGGCTGGAACTGACCGAATTGAGCGACAAGGAACTGGATATTCCGGACGATGATCCCGACACGGAAGGCGTTCCGACCGATGTGATCTTCCAGCTGATACGCTCGCTCCCCGATGGCTATCGCACGGTGTTCAACCTCTACGTCATCGAAGAACGGAGTCATCGAGAAATCGCTGATATACTTGGCATTAAAGAGAGTTCGTCCGCATCGCAACTGCATCACGCCAAGGCCATGCTGGCAGAGAAGATAACCCAATTCAGAAATAGTAAAGACTTCAGAAAATGAAAAAAGACTGGCTGAAAGACATTCATGACCGAATGGCAGACTTTGAGACCGACGCGCCTCAAGGCCTGTGGGAGGATATCTGCGCGGCGGAGAATGCTAAGGCAAAAATGCCGGTAATCGGACAACAGCAACGAGCCGGAAATAAATGGATATGGAGTGCCGCCGCTGCCGCCTGTCTGCTGATTGGGTGGTATTTCTATCCTGCCGTGAAGCAAGAGGTAAAGGGTAGCAAAGAGCAGGTGATTGCTGTTGCAGATCATCATGATCCTTTCATTGTTAAAAGCGATAATCAAGACAACGATCAAAGCGAAAAAAAGCAAGCCGAAACAGTAGAAGTTATCTCTTCTTCTATTATGACTAAATCTTCAGAGACCATCGCGCAGACATCTATTCAAGAGATAAACGAGCCGCAAGAAAAAGCAGATTCTATCCCGATGGCCATCGCACCAGCAGAGAAGGAACCTGAGGCAAAGAATCGCCATCAGTATCTTACTCAAACAAACACAAATAGAGATGCAGAGCTTTCGCGCAAACAGCGAGAACGCAAACAGCGAGAACGCCACCAACATGAGCAAAGGCTCACGATAGCCCTCTCCTCATCAGGTGGCATGGGTTCAAACTCACGCCAATTATATCAAGGAGGCTATGCCAGTGCCAGCTCTACAGAAACGGATGCGGAGTGGCAAGACAGCCCTCTTTTGGGCATCATGTACCTCAATCGAGGTGCTGAGACAGAGAGAAAAGTCAGTCATCACGCCCCTATCCGAACAGGCCTCTCGTTCACTTATCTGATCAACGACCGATGGAGCGTGGAGAGCGGCGTTACCTACGCCATGGTCACATCAGACATTCATGAAGGTAGCGTTGCCAACTATATCGACGAGCATCAGAAACTGCATTATGTTGGTGTGCCACTTGGAGTTAGCTTTCGAGCATACTCATGGAAGGACCTTGACCTTTATTTATCATCAGACATCTTAGCCGAGCAATGTGTCTCTGGCCAGACAACCAGGAACTATATCTTGGGTGACCACTCACAGCAGGAAGAGGTCATCCCTATCAAGTCGCGTCCTCTACAGATCTCCGTTGGCGCCAAAGCCGGTGTGCAGTACAACCTGAACTCCGTCCTTTCTGTCTATGCCGAACCTGGATGCCGCTATTATTTCGATGACCAGTCATCCCTGGAGACCGTTTTCAAGGATAGGAAGCTGGATTTCAACCTGAATCTTGGAGTGAGGTTTACGGTGGGGAAATGATATCGCAGATCAAGTTTGACCACTTTGACCAATGACCATGACCACCTTAAGAAGCCCACTTTCTCTTGAGCCAGTCACGTACCGGCTCGTCATAGAGTTTCAGCGCTGCCCAAGCCATCAGGACAGCAATGATGAATATCGAAGCTGACATCATGACCTGCTGCTCGACGGTAGCATCGGGATGCTGATAACACCAGTTCATCTGCACGTAGATGAGCGGATAATGGGTGATATAGAGCGGATAGCTGATCTCGCCTAACCAGCGGCAGATAGCAGATGAGCGCCGGCCACTGACCGTGCTGCCAGCACCGATGGTGACTACGAGCGGGAAGACAAGCAGGATGCAGACAGCCTCATAAAGACCATTCATCCAGAAGTTGTCAGGATTGTCACCTCCGACGCGAGGCATGATCTGGCAACAAGCTACGATCAGCGCGCAAAGCCAGAAGCCATTCTTGACGTTGATGAATCGGCCGATGCGCGAGATCAGCAAACCACAGAAGAAAGGATAGGCCAGGCGGACAACCGCGATCCACAACTGACTGCCCCAGATTCCCCAGCCACCAATGACCGTATAGGCGCAATAATCAGGCAGTTCGATACCGAATGGAGCATAGTGGAAACACAACATGGTGGTGAAGCAGGCAAAGATGGCTACCAGCACCGCCAGCGCAGCTTTAGGCAGGAAGCGGAAGACAAAGGCATAGAGGATATTGGCCACATATTCGAGCATCAACGACCACGCCGCACCGTTGAGCGGATAGGTCTCCTCCCAGCCACGAATATCCATCGATGCGGTGGCAGGAATCAGCAGAGCCGACAGCACAAACATACCGAGGAGCACCCAGGGTGACGTCTGACTGACCAGCAGATGCTCTTCGCAGCCACCGAAATAAAACAACAGCAAGCCGATGAGCGAACCCATCACCAGCATAGGATGCAGACGGATGATGCGACGCTTGAAGAAGTCCTTCAGCGTCATCTTCGTCCCCCATCGGTCATCGTAAGCATAGCCAATGACAAAGCCAGAGAGGACAAAGAAGAAATCGACGGCCAGATAACCGTGGTTGATAATCTGATAAGGTACGCCAGGCGAATAGGTCTCGAACAGATGAAATGCCAGTACAAGCAATGCTGCAACTCCGCGCAAGCCATCGAGAATCTCGTATCGCGGTTTGGATGATAGATATTGTGCCATAGGATGAAATGATTGTTCAGGTGTTTTTGTGCAGCACCAGTAAGATTACAGCAAGGAGAATAAGACCTACTAACCAAGAGATGACAGCAGAGGCAAAGAGGCCGAATGATTGTGTGAAACCAGCGACGATAAAGGTCAGGAACGATATGCATGCTACGGTCAGCGCGTATGGCATCTGAGAGGACACATGGTGCACATGCTTACATTCTGCACCAGCACTTGCCATGATGGTGGTGTCAGAGATAGGTGACACATGATCGCCACAGACAGCGCCTGCCATACATGCTGAGATCGAAATAATGCGAAGTGTCTCAGCATCAGGAAAGACTGCAATACAGATAGGAATCAGAATGCCGAACGTACCCCATGATGTGCCAGTAGCAAAAGCCAAGAAAGCGGCAACGATAAAGATGATAGCTGGCAGGAACATCTGCAAGCCTGCAGCGCTACTGGCCACGACGCCAGAGACATATTCTGCAGCACCTAAGGAGTCGGTCATACTCTTCAGCGTCCAGGCCAACGTAAGAATAAGGATGGCTGGCACCATGGCCTCGAAGCCTTTGATGATGCTACTCATAGCGTCATCGAACGATAAGGTCTTGCGGATGACATACATACTGATAGTCAAGATCAATGCGGCCAACGAACCGATGACGAGTCCCACCGATGCATCACTGGCAGCAAATGCATTGACAAAGTCAAGATGATTCTCATGATTAGCATCAAAGAATCCTCCTGAATAGACCATGCTGACGACACAGAACACGATGAGCATACAGATTGGAATAATGAGGTCTACTACCGAACCATTATCCTTTGATTCCTTATCTGGTGCACCTACACCATGCTCAACCACCTCCAGTTTGGTGCCAATCACCTCGCCTGGCTTAATTCCGTTTTTCCTATACCAGTTTTCCAGTTTGATATCATACTTGCTCATTGCCTTAAAGTCAAAGCCTAAAAGTACGACTCCAAACATAAATATCAATGTAAAAAAGGCGTAGAAATTATAAGGTATCGCCTTGCAGAACAGCGCCAAACCATTCTCTCCTCCCGTAACGAAGCCAGACACGGCTGCTGCCCAACTGGAGATCGGAGAAATGATACATACGGGCGCAGCCGTAGAGTCAATCAAATAGGCCAGCTTCTCCTTCGTAATTCCATGTCGAGTAGTGATAGGACGCATCACAGAGCCAACCGTCAGACAATTGAAATAGTCGTCGATAAAGATCAGGATACCCAACAGGATGGTGGCTACCTGAGCACCGACCTTGGTCTTGACATGCGTCACAGCCCAACGTCCGAAAGCCGCAGAACCTCCAGCTTTATTCATCAACGAAACGATAGAACCGAGGATCACCAAGAAAATAAGGATACCTACATTCCATGGATTAGACAGACAGTGTATCAGTCCATACGACTTAGCCTCCTCGCCTTCTCCTACCGTATCGTTGAGGACGTGTGTCAGGAATCCTTCGAACCCCGACCCTACAGAGATGCAATAGAGTATCGCACCCAGGAGAATACCCGTAAAGAGCGAAGAATATACCTCCTTGGTCTTCAGCGCTAGCGCTATGGCCACAATAGGCGGAAGTAAGGACCAGAAGGTGCCTATCATATTATATTCCATGGAGAGTTTCCTTATTTGAGTTTGTCTTTCTCATTAAAAAGACATTATTTTATTTGTGCAAATATACTATTGTTTTTTGACACTACCAAATTTCGAGGGGAAAATGATTACTATTTTTTTATTGTCTTGACAAACAGCGCAAAAATATACAGAAAAGACAGTTTTTCGATCCAAGATTTGGAAATAATAAAAAAAACATCTAACTTTGCAGTTCTTTTAGTTACTAAGTCATTATTTATACAGATATGCAGAACATCATAGACATGATTATGGACCCAAGCGTCACCATGGTTGGCGCTACTTTCAAGCTGTTTCTGAGCCTTGTACTCGGCAGTATCATCGGACTTGAGAGAAGACGCAAAGGACAGATTGCCGGCATGCGAACCTTCTCACTCATCTGCATGGGTGCCACGTTGGCCATGCTTGTATCCATCTACATTCCGCAGGAATATATGGGATTGAAGAACGGTGATCCTGGACGTATTGCCGCTCAGGTTATCTCAGGTATCGGTTTCCTCGGTGCGGGTGCTATCATCCAGATGAAAGGTTCGGTCAAAGGTCTGACCACTGCTGCAGGTATCTGGATGACCGCTGCTATTGGCCTTGCTGTAGGTGCAGGCATGTATGTGGTGTCGGTCATCGCTGTAATCTTTATTCTCTTCATCCTGGCATTTGCAGAGCGCTACGAGCAGACTCTCTTTAAGGCCGGCGAGAGTAAGATCGTCAGAGTCAAGACGCATGGCATCGTGGAAGATTTAGTTCCTTATCGCCAGTATTTCAAGGACTTCAATATCCAGATCGTCGATGAGTTCATCCGCTATGATTATGGCGGAGATCATACGATCATCAACTTCATCATCCTTGCCAAGGGACAGCCGAACTTCCCGCTCCTCTTCAAGCAGATGCACACTCGTGAGGAGATTCGCTCTATCACGCTGACCAATGAGGTGAACAACTAATTATCAAATAGCAAACAAGGCAAATATTCACAAATAGCACCACCCTGCAATTTATTATTGAGGGTGGTGCTATTTGTTTGTTATTACCAGAATCTTTGCTAGTAAAATTACTTCTTAAGCTTAGCGAAAACCCAGAGGACAATTACTGCACCGATGACACCACAGATGAGGTCACCAATCCATGAATAGGTGTTGATGCCGAGAAGGCCGAAAACCCAGCCACCGACACAACCGCCTACGATACCGAGGAAGAGGTTGATGATCAATCCATTGCTATTGCCACTCTGCAGCTTGCTAGCAATGTAGCCAGAAAGAAGGCCAATGATAATAGAATAAAGCATAATCGTTAGTTTTTAGTTATTTAGTAGTAATTACTTTTTCTTCTTCGAAGGCTTGAGTGTCAAGCGATACATAGCCACATCATGGCCCTGGATCAAGACGCTCTTCTGCTTCTTAGGACGGGTGTCACCACAGTTAGCTTTCTTGGCATCAGTGGCCCAGAGGTCGCGTACATTATATACATTGTCGGTGAATGAGATGGCACGGCCAGAGACTTCCTCATCGACGGTGTTCCAGCGCTCCCAGTCGAGAGCTACCTGCTTAGGCTCGATGCTACGGTTGAGGAGGCAGATGGCCCACTCTTCGTTCATCAATGGCTTGAGCCACACCTCGATGCTGTCTTTCTGCTCGATGCGCATACCCTGGATGCCGAGGCTGTCCTGATCGACGGCGATAGCCTCACGATTAGTGATGATACTGAAGGTCTCGTCGCTCATATTGTTGAGGTCATTACCCAAGATCAATGGAGCTGCCATCATACACCAGAGCGAGAAGTGTGCACGGTCTTCTGCATAGCTCATGCCGTTGCCGACTTCGAGCATATCTGGATCATTCCAGTGGTCAGGACCCGCATACTTACGGAGCTTGGCGTTGATATCGACGTTCTGCATCACGCCATTAGCGTGCCAAGTACCCTTCTCTAGGATTCCATCGAAATGAGCCCAGATATCGCCTGTGGTACGCCATGAGTGTGCCAGTGGTGCGCCATACTCATAACCCTTGGTATCTCCCCATTCGCACATGCTGAAGAGGATCGGACGACCTGCCTGCTTCAAGGCGGTTGACATCAGCTTGTAGGCACCAGGACCCTGAATGTTCTCGGTGTTGCACCAGTCATACTTGAGGTAGTCGATACCCCACTTAGCATACTGGATAGCATCCTGGAACTCATGCCCATAGCTACCTGGGCGACCGCCACAGGTCTGCCAACCCGCATCGCTATAGATACCAAGCTTCAAGCCACGGTTATGGCAATACTCTGCCAAGGCTGCAATACCGCTTGGGAAGCGATCTGGATCAGCCTGGATGAAGCCGAGGCTGTCGCGCTGACCGTGCCAGCAGTCATCCATATTCAGATAAATATAACCAGCGTCGCGAAGGCCGGTGTTGACCAAGGCGTCGGCGGTCTCACGGATGAGGTTCTCGTCGATCTTGTCTGCGAATTTGTTCCATGAGTTCCAACCCATCTGTGGAGTCAGAGCAAGGCCCTCATACTTCTGTGCTGAGAGCTGAGAGGCAGCGAGGATAAGCGCTGCGGATACGATAAGCTTTTTCATTGTCATATATGTGTTTATAGTAGCATTATCTGATTACCAGCGGAGCGTAAGAGGCTTTTCTCCCGGCTTTACATTGACCAGTAGCTCATTACCACGGTTGATGACTGGCACGGCTTGGCCTTCCTGCTCGGCTGTGATGTTCTTGTCCTTCCAGTCCTCGCTCTTGAGCGATACGGTGAGAGGTTCCTGATAGAGCGAAGCGTTGAGGCTGTGAGTCACGCTGACGGTGACCTCATGCTTAGCCACATTGACCTGTACCTGCGCTGCATCGCGCTCCTTGATATACGCTGCGACTTCAGCAAAGGTACCTACCCAGATGCTGTCTTCCTGCGCCTTGACCACGTCGTAGAACTGATAGAGGACCGAAGGATCGTCCCACATATCCCAGCCATAGGTAGTGCCATGTGTCATGGTTACACCCCATTCGCCTTTAGCCAGCAGGTCATTCATCCATTCGGTCATATTCTCGACGGTCGAATGGCTCTCTTTCTGTCCATGGCCGACCTGGAAGGTACGTGTACCCACACGATTCTCCTCGCAAAGAGCTACGACCTCCGGACTCATGGCGTTATAAGGATAGGCCAGTGTGATCGGACGGATGCCTGTTACTTCCTCCAGTTTATCGTCACACTGCTTCAGCTCGTCAGCCACCTGCTCGGCTGAGAGACTAGGCAACGAAGGATGTGTCCAGGTGTGATTGCTCATCTCATGGCCACGCTTAGCGAGGTCGGCCACCTGATCCCAGGTCATCCAAGGATAGCCTGGCTCGTCCTTCCCCATATTGGCACCGATGATCCAGAAAGTGCCACGGAAGCCACGTTTCTCGAGTTCTGGAGCCACATCGGTATACTGGCAGAGCATACCATCGTCGTAAGTGAAACTGATGGCACACTGCTTGCCATCGCGATAAGAGGTTATTGAGGCGTCACACAGGACGTCCTTCTCTGAACATGCAGCCATAGTAAGAGCTATGAGTGGGAAAAAGTATTTACGCATATTTCTATATGATTCTTGGATGCAAACATCCTAAAAGTGCGCTGCAAATATACATAATTATATGATACGCTGCAAGAAAATGAGCAACTTTTTTTCACCATTCGTCAATATAAGTCTCATCAGTCTTCTGATTATTCAAAATCGTAGCATCTTCGATGGAATCAGAGTAACCTGTCAGCGCAGCAAAAGGCGCAAACTGAGCCGCACGGCTGAGCATAGACATCTTAGGATGTCGCAGCGAGACGTGATGCGGCAGGTGGATGATATCTTCGTTGTTATAATTCATGCTTCCTATTTATCTTTCTGGCCGACGTGAAAGCATCAGGCCTTATGTCCGCCGATCTGTGAATTACGTATCTTGGCCGTCGCTCCTTCCTCGAAGTTCAGTCCTTTGAGGATAGCGTTCTTGCCATATTTCCCTTTGATTTTGAGCAATGCCAGCTGCATGCGTCGCTCCTTGTCGAGCGCCTGTTTCTCGGCTCGCTTACGCCTCATCAGTTCCTCATAATCCGTGAAGAGATCGAGCTGGATAGGTTCACGGTGCTCCTTTTCATATTCTTCGCTAACCACATGGCTGACAGCTATATTCAGTCGACGCACCAGGAGGATAGGATCCACGATGCGATCATAGATCTCAAGCACCGCAGCAATGATGATACGCGACGAGGAAGTGCGACAAGGCAGGTTAATCGACCCATGCACATGCTTAGGCACCTGCCGGCCATAATGGTCATAGGCGATAGGGCCTTCATATTGCTCGTGAATGACAGGATTGGTCAGGCTCTCCGTGTCGTACGACACCGCCACTGTCACCTGATCGGTCACCACATGCTTAGCCACCAGATCGAGCGCCATCATATCGGCCATCTCATGGATCACGATACGCGCTTTCGGCACGTCGTATGCACAGGTCAGCACCTGTCCACTGCTGAGCGAATGTGCCACTGGATGGTACTTCTTAATCGCGTCGATGGTGCAAGGCTCCCACCCCCAGGCATGATCGATGAGCAGCTCGGCATTCACACCGAAGAGCTTGTAGAGCATCTCCTCGCGCTCCACAGAACAGCGTGCCAGCTTCCCCATCGTATCAATGCCATAATACTCCAGCCGATGCGCAATGCCGCTGCCAATGCGCCAGAAACTCGTCATCGGCTTATGGTTCCACAGCAGCTTCCGATAAGACATCTCATCGAGCTCGGCAATGCGCACGCCATCCTTATCTGCCGGCATCTTCTTGGCCACAATATCCATGGCTATCTTACTTAAGTACAGATTGGTACCGATACCAGCCGTGGCAGTGATTCCTGTCTCTCGCAGTACCTCACGGATCATGGTCATGGCCAATTCATGAGGTGTCTGCTTGTACGTCCAGAGGTAATCCGTCACATCCATGAAGACCTCGTCAATCGAATAGACATGGATATCCTCCGACCCGATATACCGCAGATAGATCTGATAGATACGCGTGCTATAATCTAAATAAAGCGCCATGCGAGGCGGAGCGGCAATATAGTCGACGGCCCACTCCGGATGCGCCTTCAGTTCCAGATCGAAGACCGACTTCCCCGTCAGTCGTCCAACAGGAGACGTCAGCACACGTTCCCTATTGACCTCTCTGAGCTTCTGTATCACCTCAAAGAGCCTGGCTCGTCCAGGAATCCCATAAGCCTTGAGCGAAGGCGTCACGGCCAGACAGATCGTCTTCTCCGTGCGGCTCACATCTGCCACCACCAGGTTGGTCGTAAGCGGATCGAGGCCTCTCTCTACACACTCTACCGAGGCGTAGAAAGATTTTAGGTCGATGGCGATATACGACCGCTGCTGGGAAGGTGATTTCGGAAACATATTATTACAAAAAGTCCAATGAAGAAAAGCTATACTCTCGGCTTATGAATCACATAGGTGATGACACCCCACACATTGAAGCTATCTTCCTCTGAGACTTTAATTTGCGGATAATTCTCATTGGCTGGCACAAGCCACAGCGCGTCATCATGACGATGGACGAACTTGACGGTATATTCGCCATTCAGTTCACACATCGCCACCTCATTCTCTGACGGATTACGCTTGCTCCGATCCACAATCAGCACATCACCTGAGTGGATGTCCGAATCGATCATCGAATCGCCTTTAACGTGGATGAAATACGAGCTCTCGGGATGCGGACAGAGCATGCCGAGCATATCCACCATCTGCGCCTGTTCCTGACTGTCGAGCGGGATCGGGAAGCCTGCTACGACCTTCACGTCGAACTCTGGAATAGACAGTGGTTTGACCAGTGAGGCCGGGTGAACCTCTCCTATTGTATCAATTTTCTCTACAGGTGTTATAGCACTTATTCTCAGATGGTTTGCAGTCCTTTCTCGCTCCATTTCCGAAGCGATACAGCCGACAATGAAGTCCGTCTTGTTCTCATGACGATTGATGCATTGCGCCACACTGCCACCGGCTCTGAAGGTGAAGAGCTGACTGTCGGTACGAGGTCTTCCTGCTCCTGCACGGCGACCTCCACGTGTTGATTTTCCTTTCTCTGCCATCATGATTTATTGTTTGACGGGGCAAAGATACGATTTTATTTTGATTTCCGTATTACAATTTTCTATTTTCTGTTATTTTTTAATCAAAATTAGCACTTCAGACTTCTGTTTGGCACATCTTGCATGCAAAAACGGACATCCTGCTTGCAAGGCGTCCATTCTTTCTTCGCGGCATCTCCCACAGTGTACGGTGTAGAGGATGCCTTCATCACGGCATCTCCCCCAGTGTACGGTGTAGGAGATGCCGTGATGAACGAAACCATAACTGGGTCCTCATTGATGGTTTCGTGCAATCGCAAAGCCATAAACGAGATTCAGGTGATGGTTTCGTGCATTGATAGTCATACTTACATAGTAAAATTGGTCCTAAAATGAACCAAAATGACTGGTCGATGAAATAAATCGGTGTATTTGGGTATTTTTTTAGCAAAAAATGCTCGCAATTCGATTTTTTTTATTATCTTTGCAGAAGATTATAATTATAAATTATAGGAAGTAAAAATTACCCACCATGACCATCAACGAATATCAGGAAGGCGCACGCCGCACAGCTATCTATCCGGACGAGCGCAAGATCATCTATCCTACCCTGGGCCTCACCGGTGAAGCCGGAGAGGTAGCCGACAAGGTGAAGAAGGTGATACGCGACAACAATGACGAATTTACCGATGAGCGCAAGCATCAGATCGCGCTGGAGCTCGGCGATGTCATGTGGTATGCTGCTTCCCTGGCTCACGACCTCGGCTATTCGCTCGAAGAAATCTGCCAGATGAATCTCGACAAGCTGGCTTCGAGAATGCAGCGTGACAAGATTCATGGATCGGGCGACGAGCGATAAAAAGACAAAGATATGAAGAAGAACATACTGAAGACCCTGGCATTTGCCGCCATCGCAGCCCTGACGACTGCATGTACCCAGAAGCCTGCACAGACACAGGAGGAGCTTGCTGCATTGCCCGCTGATGTAGAAGTAGGACCTTATCACATCACAGCGCTCACCCAGAATATCTACCACATTCAGGACTTCAATGCAGCGAATCCTGCAGGTGAGTCATTCGACGAGAATGGCGAGAAGACTCATTTTAATAACTGCTCGGACCTCTACTTGCTCAAGGGCGAGAAGGCGGCGCTGCTCGTCGACCTCTCAAACTTTATCAAGTGGGACAGCACCGCAGTAGAGTCGCTTCGTCAGCTCGTAGCAGAGCGCATCGACGGCAAGCCATTAACCATCACCTTCACACATAATCATGGTGATCATACAGGCATGTATCCTGCCTACGCTGGCGATACTACCGTCTTTTTCATGCTGCCACGTATCGACTTCGAACCTCTTCTGGAGAAACTCGAAGGCAGCAAATACGCCTTGTATGACGAAGGCCAGACCTTCGACCTCGGTGGCATAGAAGTCAATACCGTCATGGTGCCAGGACACACTCACGGTTCGATGGTCTTCTTCGTCAAAGGCCTCGACATGGTGCTGACGGGCGACGCCATCGGCTCGGGTCACGGTGTCTGGATCTTCAACACCGAAGGCTTCAAGGAGTATACCGAGGCGGTTCCTCACCTCATCAAGTACATCGAGGATCCTGCCAACGGCATCGACAAGGAGAAGCTCCAGATTTACGGAGGCCACTACTGGCAGAAGGACTGGCTGACGCTTCCTGAGGGCCGTGAGATCGGCTGGGAGTACATCCAGGACATGCAGACGCTCATCAATCAGATCTACGAAGGAACTGCTGGCTATGAGCCTTCGGATCTCAACCATCCAGTCCTCGACACTTACTTCCGCCTCAACAATTCTATCATCGTATGGAATCTCGAACAGGCGCAAGCTGTGAAGAAATAAATCCGACTCTTTTTTAATCCATCAAAGAAATCATAGGGAATCATAAAATGAAAAACAACCATTACGTCGCGCTGGCCACTATGACCGCTGCACTCATAGCAAGCTGTCAGAGCAAGCCAAGCGATCCTGAAGCTGCATTTATCAATGAGCTGATGTCAAAGATGACATTGACCGAGAAGATCGGACAGACCAACCTCCTGCCAGCTCCTGGCCCTATTTTCACAGGTATCTCAGAGGAGGCCGACATCCTCAATCAGATCAAGGAAGGTAAGGTCGGATCGATTCTTAATATTAAAGGTGCAGAGCCTATCCGCGAGTACCAGCGCATCGCCGTCGAAGAGACACGCCTCGGCATCCCACTCCTCTTCGGCCTCGACGTAATCCATGGTTATCAGACCGAGTTCCCTATCCCACTGGCCGTCTCTTGCGCCTGGGATACCGTCGGCGTCAAGCTCTCGGCTCAGATTGCAGCACGTGAGGCTTCGACCGATGGTATTGCATGGACCTACAGCCCTATGGTCGATATCTGCCGCGACGCACGTTGGGGTCGTATTGCAGAAGGCAATGGCGAGGATCCTTGGCTCAGCGGCCTCCTCGGCGCAGCTTACGTCAAGGGTTGGCAAGGTGATGATTTGAGCGATCCACAGACCTTGATGGCCTGCCTGAAGCACTATGCGCTCTATGGTGCAGCTGAGTCAGGTCGCGACTACAATACGACCGACATGAGCGAGAACCGCATGTTCAACGAGTATCTCCTTCCTTACCAGATGGCCGTAGAGGCTGGCGTAGGTAGCGTGATGACTTCGTTCAACGACATCAACGGTACTCCAGCCACTGCTAACAGCTGGCTGCAGAATGATATCCTCCGCAAGCAGTGGAAGTTTGACGGCTTCATCGTCACCGACTACGGTGCTATCAAGGAGATGAAGGCTCACGGCCTCGGTGGCGACGACGTAGTAACTGAGCGTGCCATGAACGCTACCGTAGATATGGACATGTGCTCGGAGCTCTATATCTCACAGCTCGAATCGCTCCTGGAGCAGAAGTGTATCACCATGAAGCAGATCGATGACGCCTGCTACCGCATCCTGCAGGCCAAGTACCGCCTCGGCCTCTTCGACGATCCTTATCGCTACAACGACGCTGAGCGTGGCAAGACCGAGCTATTCAAGGCTGAGAACCGTGAGGCTGCACGCAAGATCACTGCCAGCACCTTCGTCCTGCTGAAGAACGACAACGACCTCCTCCCTCTTGAGAAGAAAGGCAAGATCGCACTCATCGGCCCTATGGCCAACAACCAGTCACAGCTCCGTGGCTGCTGGAGTGTGCCATCAGATCATACTCAGTACTCTACGATCTATGACGTGATGAAGCAGCGTCTGGCTGGTGCCGCTGAGGTACGCTATGCAGAAGGCTGCCACTACTCATACGACCCTACCCTCGAGCAGCGCTTCCTTTGGAACGATGCACCATCGACCCGCTCGCATCAAGAGCTCCTCAACGAGGCGCTGGCTACTGCACGCTGGTCAGATGTCATCGTAGCCATCCTCGGTGAATCGAAGGAGCAGACAGGTGAGGCAGCTTCGATGTGCGACATCGAGATGCAGGCTTCGCAGCGTGACCTCCTCGACGCGCTTGTCAAGACAGGCAAGCCTGTGGTATTGCTCCTCGCTAACGGCCGTCCGATGGTACTGAAGCATGAGTCGGAGATCGTCCCTGCCATCCTCGACATCTGGTTCCCTGGCAGTGAGGCCGGTGACGCCATCTGTGACGTCCTCTTCGGAGACGTGGCTCCACAGGGTCACCTCACCACCACCTTCCCACAGAGTGTTGGTCAGTTGCCAATCTATTACAACCACAAGAATACCGGCCGTCCTATCGGTGAGAATGACTATGGCAAGTTCACCTCTGGCTATCTCGACGTGACCAACGCTCCACTCTATCCATTTGGCTGGGGCTTGACCTACACCACCTTCGAGATGAGCGATATCAAGCTCAGCAGCGACAAGATGGCTGCCAACGGTTCTATCACCGCAACTGTTACTCTTAGCAATACAGGCAAGCGCGAGGCTACCACCATCGTGCAGCTCTATACTCACGATCTGGCTGGCTCTATCACCCGTCCTGTCCAGGAGCTCAAGGGCTTCCAGCACGTAACCCTCGCACCAGGTGCAAGCCAGGAAGTGACCTTCACCGTCACTCCTGAGATGCTCAAGTTCTACAACGCCAAGCTTGAGTATGTCAACGAGCCAGGCGACTTCGACCTCATGATCGGCCTCAACTGCCGCGAGGTGAAGCATGCAGGTTTCGTCCTCCAGTAATCTGACCACAACGGGCTACGGCCTGTCTATTAATCGTCCAACTTACTTCTGAAAATGAAGAAAAGAATACTTATACTGATTTCGATCCTGATTCAGTGCAGCGTACTGATGGCACAGAACTATACGTATTCTGTGACCACCGGTACGTCGTGGTGTCGCGAAGTCTACCCACAGATTGAACAATCGCAGATCGAAGCTATGAGCCATGCAGACCCATTGCCTGGAGCTCCCGACTTCGGTCAGATATTCAGCAAGATCTCCTATATCTACAACAAATCAGACAGCTACAACGACAGTATCTACTACGACTTGTCACACGAGGAGTGGATTGACATGTTCAAACGCCGTGCAGTAAGCTATGCACGGTTCTACGAAGAGAACAACATCATGCTGTCTCAGATCCAGAACTACTTCCGTAAGAAGGAGGTACCTGAGGCTGCATACGACTCGCTGTTTTTCTACACGCGTCAGATGTATCACCGCGGCATCAACGATGTCTTCCTCTACGAGCAGTTCATGGACATCCTGATATCACACTATGAGAAGCTCGAGGACGAGGAGCATCTCGTATTCTGTTACATGTGTGAGGGAATGCTACAGTATCAGAGCTCACGTATGGGAGAGGATCAGGCCAGTATGCGATCTGAGAAGTTCTACCACAAGGTATTCAACATGAAAGAGCGCTTTGCCGACTTCAAGGATCCGCTCAACCGCTACTACTTCATTGCCGCCTATACCAATCTGGCCGTCCTGCACACAATGGCAGGCAATATCTCTGTCAATGGAGCCAGAGACATCACACAGCAGGTGCTCGACGTCTACAACAAGCCAGAAGTACAAGAGATATTCCAACGTGACACCCTGCTCAGCGGGTTTGCTAAATGGTCGTACGACATCTTCCGTCTGCATGCCATCACCAGCTTTATCTGCCAGCGTGTCAAGAATGATGCACTTCGTGACGAGCTCTATAGAATATATAAGGACTTCAAAGAGGAAATCGGCCATGACTTAGCAGGCCTGAAGACCCATTACTATTCGAAGCTCGAATATGATGATGCGCTCATTGAGGCCTACATGGGACATCTCAGCTGGGACGAGGCTCATCTGAAAATCAGAGACCTGTTGGTCAATGATCCGGATATGAGCGTAGAGTCGACAGGCGTCCCATCAGTCAGAATCAACTACCTTAACAATATATTCGAGAGTTCGGTCTACGTGCTTGAACGTACCAAACTCAGCCAGGAGGAGAAGAAGATTTCGATGAAGATCATGCTCAACCGACTGCTGACCTTCGTCCGTCGTTACGAGCATAGCCGCTTCCCATTTGAGAAAGGTATGATCCTGTCTAACATCGCACGTAAGGCCGAAGTACTGCAGTACCTCAACGCTCAGGAGCGAAAGGAACTGATCTACAACCTCATCGTCCTCGAACAGCCTACTACCTTTGTGCATGTATCCATGGTAGCAACGCTGGCACACCAGTTGGCAGAATTCATGATCGACCGTCAGCCAGAGTTCTTCCTCAGCATGCCGAACTTCAGTTCGGTAGAGGACGTACAGGCCAAGAAGGACTCGCTCCTCTCCTTCATCCGCGAAGCTGCCATCTTCCATGACCTGGGCAAGATTACCATGCCGATGGTGGTCAACAACTGTATCCGCAAGCTCAGCGACCACGAGTATCGCATCCTTGAGCTGCATCCAGACAAGTCGCGTCCGTTCTTTGCCGTCGATCCTTCGCTCAAACCTTATCAGGACATCGCTCTCGGACACCATAAGTGGTACAATGGCAAAGGCTATCCAGTCAACTTCCGCAATCTCAAGTCGCCATACTACCCTATCATCTGTCTGGTGACTATCTGCGACTGTCTTGACGCCGCCACAGAGAACATCGGCCGCAACTACCATCGTCCGAAGCCATTCGTGACCGTGATACGCGAGTTCATCAAGGAATCCGGTACCCGTTACGATCCTCAGATCATAGACTTCATCCGCTGGAACAGGGATGTACAGCTGGCCTTGAAGCAGATTGTGAGCGATGGTCGCTATGACCATTACTATGATCTCTACACAGGCTACATGCAGAAGTCAAACTAAAGGACGCTTATATTATATATAAATGTATAGAAGACTTTTCCTGACCTTAACGCTCCTACTATTAGGCCTACAGCTGCAGGCGCAGCAGGATGACGACCGAAAGATGGCAAGGCTCGACAGCATTGCCAGCGCTCTCTTCGTAGAAGGAAACTACGAGGAGGCGCTCAACACGCTGCTACGTGAGACCAACGTCCTGGAGAGGACTCCTGATGACAAGCGATACATCGAAGCGCTCGTCAAGATCGGTCTCTGCTATGAGAAGCTCGATCTCCCGTTCAAGGCCATTGAGGTCAATAAGCGCGCGCTTACGCTCTATGGTCACATTGCCACAGAAGACGCCTTTGTGGCCAATCGCAGCAACTACATCGCAGGCCTATACTTCGCTATGGACGATAAGAAACTGGCCGAGGAATGGGTCAACGAGACCTTGCGTATCAGCAACAAGGTCAAGCCATCTGACAGCGACCGTATCAAGCACCTCACCACAGCGGCCAAGACCACTTTTGCCTTAGGAAAGTACAAGGAGGCCATCAACCACCAGCGTGAGATCATCACCATCACTGGCCGCCACCTCAACAAGCATCATGACAACTACCTCGAACTCCTGTCCACGCTCCGTGCATACTATAGCGGTGCCGAAGACAAGGAGCATCACAACCAGGTATCAGAGGAGATACGCCAGCTGAAAAAAGAGATCGAGGACGGCGTCATACCTGAACCTACCGACCTCTCCACCCCAGCGCTCTGCCGACGTCATAACCTCGAAGCGCTCCTCTGCAGCCGCTGGATCCTCAACAACTATCTCTCGACCAAAGGCATGAAGGAGGCTGCCGACTTCATCATCCAGTTCCGCAAGCATACGCCAGATGCAGCAGTCTATCTGGGACCAGCCGAACTCGAATGGGTAAAGCGATATACGGGCTTCTATGTGGCTTACATCGCAGCGTCCATCGAATACGCTCTGCAGCATCCTGACGAGCAGCGATACTCTATTGAGCAATACAAAGCCGCTACGTACCGCCTCCTTGACTACTACAAGCAGAACAAGGACTTCGCCGGCGAAATCAAGCGCTTTGACACGTATCTGCAACTCAAGGAAACTAATCCTGCAGAATTAGAAAAACGCCTCGAGAAAGCCTTTAAGGACTTCGTCGAGGCGATGAACAGCAGGAAAAAGGGACGTATCACTGCTGAGGATCCAGTATTATTGAATTTCTCTTACTGATCTCCTCTTCCAGCGATTTCCAGTACTCTCTCCACTTTCTCTTCTCTTGACAATTCAGCCGGTATCCAATGGATGTGGATACCGCGCTTCTCCATACCCCTGAACCACGTCATCTGACGCTTAGCGAACTGATGGATCGCAATCTCCAGCTGTCGCACCATCTCATCGTATGAGAGCTCTCCTGTGAGATAGAGCGTGAGGTATTTATATTCCAATCCGTAATAGATCAGGTCCTGTGGTGGGATCTGACGGTCTTCGAGCAGGTGACGTACCTCATCGACCATACCCGCCTCCAGACGCTCATGCAGGCGACGGGTGATACGCTCTCGGCGCACGTCACGATCGACCTCTGTACCGAAGACCACGCTTGGTACGGCAGGATAGCCGGTGAGTTGTTCGGCATGAGTGCGATAGTAGTCGCGGATCTCAATCTCACGGATGGCACGCTTGGCAGTGTCGGTATCCGTCTGGTTATGCAGTGTCTTGTAGGTCTTGAGGATCTCGGTCAGTTCTTCGAGGCTCTTGCCTTCGAGGCTCTTCCGGAGCTCAGGATTCTCTGGCACCTCGTGCATCTCGTAGCCTTTGAGGATACTCTCCACATAGAGGCCAGAACCGCCACAGAAGACGGGAGTCATGCCGCGTGACACGATGTCATTATACGCCGCATGGAAGTCCTTCTGGAACTCATAGATGCTATACCGGTAACCTGGCTCTCGGATGTCGATCAGGTGGCACTTCACCTCCTTAACGACCTTCCCCTCAGCATCGCGCACCAAGTAATCCTCCAGGTCCTTGCCGGTACCCAGAGTCATCTCCTTATATACCTGTCGGCTGTCGCCAGAAATCACCTCCGAATTCAGTGCCAGTGCCACGTCTACTGCCAGACGGGTCTTGCCAGAGGCGGTAGGGCCAACGATAGTAATCATCATATCAGTGAGGAGTGAGGAATTAGGAGTTAGGAGTAATCTCGATGACCATGCCATCATAGGCAAGTTCAACGGTATTGAGCAATGACGCAGGGTATTTCTCTGCAAGCTCTGCAAAGAGATGCTCCTTAAAGAGCGCATGCAGGCCCATTTCGTGGCTCATGTGCGTAAATATCGTACGCTGAGGTTTCAGCAGATGGACGATCTCCATGGCCTGCTGCACGCTGTAGTGAGTTGGGTGCTCATGCCAGCGCAGTGCATCGATGATCAGATGAGTGACGCCACGGAGCTTCTCCAGATCACGCTCTTCGATGCGAGTACAGTCGGTGATATAGGCCAATGGACCGATGCGATAACCCAGCATCGGCAGCTTGCCATGATAGCAGCGGATCGGAGTCACCTCGGTCTCTCCTATCTTGAAACTGTCACCCTGGCTCGGATGCAGCGTGGTCAGCTCAAGCTTCGGTACTCCTGGGTACTTATGCACGAAGATATAGTCCCAGCGCGTCATCAGCGCGTCAGACATAATCTGATCGGCATAGGTGGCCAATGGCTTGAAGTAAGCAAACGGACGCAAGTCATCGAGACCATAGCAATGGTCGAAATGATTGTGTGTCAAGAGCAGCGCGTCGAGCTCACGTATATCCGCGCGAATGGCCTGCAGACGGAAGTCGGGACCACAATCCACCAGGATATTCTTCCCTTCATCGGTCTCTACCAGCGCGCTGCAGCGCAGACGGTTATCCTTCGGATCCTTCGACTGGCATACTTCGCACTGACACGTCGGCATCGGCACTCCGATACTCGTTCCGCTTCCTAAAATAGTGACTTTCATAATAAGACCTTAATCTTCCTCACCTCTGATCTCCAGCAGCGACTTATACTCCTCGTTCTCCGGATCCTTCTCTGCATAGATCTCGATCGGCAACTGGGGGAGTCCTGCCAAAGCCTCATTGAGGCGCTCTCCGAAGGCGGCCGTGTTACGAGCGATGAAGACCCACTCGCGCTTACCCTGACCCGTATAGATACCGGTCAGGATGGCCAACTTGTCCTTCTCCATCGCCTTACGCAGACGCTCCTCTACGGCCTCCATAATCTGAGCCTCCTTATCGATGGCTGGCATTCCTTTGGCATCAGCCTCAAAGCGCCAGGTGACTTCGATACGCTCTTTCATCTTTCCTTGCTCGATGAACTCGTCGATGTCTGAGCGACCAGAAATAAAAGTATAGCTACCGTCTTCGTTCTCACTCAGAGCCGTGAACCACTTATCAGATAAAGTCATATATAATTTATTTAGTATTTTTTCGTAATCTTTGCTCCCGGATAATAGTGTTCCAGGATCTCCTCCGCCTTAAAGCCTTTCAGCGCCATCGCAGCAGCACCGATCTGGCAGAGTCCTACGCCATGTCCCCAGCCTTTACCTTTTATAATAAATAAGGTGTGACCGTTGGCGTCAGTACTGGTTTCTACGTCAAACCACGAGCTGTAGAGATGTGTCTCCGAGAGCGCCTTGCGGATCATCAGCTCCTTGCCGATGACCACGGTCTTCTCTGATCCTACGATACGTAGGGTCTTCAGTCTTCCCGACGCACCACGTTCGCAAGGTTCCAGCGCCTCGATCTTACCTAAGTGCAGCTCCAGCTTCTTCTCGATGAGCGAAGTGAGCTCCTCCTGCGTGTAACGTACCTCCCAGTCGTGGAAATCCACCGTCTGCTGATCGTAGTTATTGAGCACCTGGCTCAATACACCATCCAGTCCTCCTGGCAGCGTAGCGATGAATGCAGGATCGCAATAAGGATCATCCACTGGCTGTAGATAGCTGTAGTCCTCGTCCTGCCAGCAGGTAGAGAAGAGCTCGGTCTTACCTCCACAGCACTTGCTGAAACGTGCATCGCAGATCGCTCCCGTCTCATCGGTCAATACCATGCCACGAGTCTCCTCCACCGCCTGCTTGACGAGTGGTGACGCTGCACGGGTGATACCTTGGTAGCGCTGGCAGTGATCGTCGGCACAAACGTCAAATAAAGTATGGTCCTGATGGTCCCAATACTTTATTAATGAGGAATGAGGAGTGAGGAGTGAGGAATTAATACCAGCCTCACAAGAAGCTTTTTGCGTAGCAGAGTGACAATTCCTCACTCCTAATTCCTCATTCCTAATTTGTCGAAGCACCCAGCTGCGACTGATAATGGCATGCGCCTTGAGCAACTCCAGCGAATTCGTTGCCGACATCTCGCTCGAAATCACGCTCTCCAGATATTGCTCCACCGGGATGAGGTTGATAGCATGCAGCTGACCTTCACGCGCAATGATATGCAATGAACCACGGAAGATCTGATCCTCCTGCTGCTGCCAGTGGAACTCCTTACCGATGGTCACCTGTTCGAGCGTGAATGGCTCCGTCTGGCTCCAGTATTCGCTCATCTCTTGCACCTCAGCGCGGTTGCTGCTATAATCCATCACATCCTTCATCTGGTCCTCAGCCACATAGTTCATGCTGTGAGTACGCTCCTCGGCCGAGAATCGGATCTGCTGCCCCTCCATGATACCTACGTGCAGCATCGGCTCACGCTGCCAGCATTGACCGAGCAAGTCGGACAGGAGGGCCGGCGTCATCTTCTCGAAGTCCTCTTCGCGGCTCAATGGCACCAAGCCACAGAACTCCAGCGAAGCAGGGCTGATCAACACGCGATCGGCCTCCGTGCCTTTTGCTCCTTCCGTACCAGCAAAGTACTGCCACGGACGATGAGCCATGCGGTCAATCACCAACCAATAAGCCTCTGCTCCGTCCGTCCAGGTGAGGATGTTCTGATGATCGGTATCCACCACCGTCGGGAACTGTCGCGTCACACCCAGCTGTCGCTTCTGATCCTCACTCCATTGCAGCATCGGTACGGCCGACTTCGGCACCGCCTGGAAGTGCATGTGATCAGGCGCACTGGCACCACTGCAGGCACCATTGAAGAAGATCAGATACTCCGGGAAGAGATCAGCAAAGAACGCCATATCCCACACACGTCCCTTCAGCGTCTGGCGCGTATGCTCCTTGGCAATGATCGTGAAGTGATGATCGACGATCGGATACGGATTGACCGCCACCAGATACTTATGATGCAGCGGCAACGTCTCCACTTCCACCTTGAGCTGCTCCTGAGGCAAAGCGTGTTCGCAGAGGAAGCAAGGACGCTCCTCTCCCACCTTACCATCGGCCGAGATCTTGGCATTGGCACTCTTGGCTCGCGCCGGATTGTAGGTCAATGTATAGCTACAGCCATCGACACAGATGGTGCGATGACGCGCCTCGTGCAACGCTTCATAGCGCTCACGACAGGCAGGCCAGAGTGGCAACTGACGATCAAAGAGAGATTCTAGCATGGATTTCTATACTGCGGATGCGATCCTTATAGAGGTTATTACGATTGATTTTTTCGCGACTCAGCGCCGCATCGCTGTTACCGCTCCATCGGCGGCAGTCATAGAGCGACTCATAGATACGTCCGATGCGATACTCACGGCAGATACGCAGCATGGCCGCATAGTCCTCACCATAGCTGGTATTAGGTAGCGGATGACGGAGCAGCAAGTCACGACGGAAGCCACGAGGCGCACCCAGGCCGTTGATGCGAAGCGCGTTGTTCATGCCATTCTCAGGTGTCCATTCCTTATGGTCGATGACACCTGGAGGCAACTCTTGCAGGTTGAAATCCGTCAGTCGGTAGCTACTTACCACCGCCATGCAGTCCTGCTCGATGAAGGCCGTGACCATCTTCTGCAGCGTGTCCGTCCGACTATAGATGTCGTCACTATCGAGCTGCACAACGAACTGGCCACACTTCTCCGAAGACACAGCCTTGTTCCAGCAACCACCGATGCGGAGCGAGTCCTCTTCTGGCACGATGTGCACCACGCGCTCATCTTCTGCAGCCAGAGCGGCAATCGCCTCGGTCGTGCCATCGGTCGAATGATTGTCCACCACGATGACATTATAGGCAAAATCTGTCTGCTGCGACAGCGCTGAGCGGATAGCATCCTGGATGGTCCTGACACGATTATACACAGGTATCACCACACTCGCTGTCATCGCACCAGTCAGCGCAGTAGAGGTCTGCATCACACGATGATCGATGTACGCTCCTAAGGCCTTCAGATGCGCCGTAAAGACCTGCTCATACTCCACCTGCACCGCACGATTGCGAGGATTGACATAGTCGAACTGACTACCCGCCTCCTGCACCGCCGGACGATAGGTATAGAGGAACTCATTGAGGTGGAAAGGCAACGCCTGGCGCGACAAGACCAGTCGCACGGCATACCACGCCGCATACTGCCAGCACTTCTCCTCAGCTGCAGCCAGCGCCTCCACCTCCGCGTAAGCAGCAGCCAGCGACGACACACGGATCATCACCAGAGCGCCGAAGTCGAAGTCATCGCGCACCGAACCCAGCTGATAGTCGATCGTCTCGCACAGCTCCGACTCCTGACGGAAGTCAGCATACAGCATCGCACTACCCGTATCCTCCAGCACATTCTGCATGCGCAGGAGTTCCTGCTGCGTCAATTCTATCTCACCTGGCAGCAGTTGCAGAAGCAGATAGCGCACCGATGCCGACTGTATGCTCTGCACCAGATCCTTGACCTGATCTGTGCCACATACTGCCGGCAACGTCATATAAAGGGTATTGTCGCTCAACGTGAGCATACCGCCTTGTAATGTCATAAATTCTTGTATTTTACTCTACGATACGTCGAGCACCCATATATCGGATGGCGTAATAGTCCATCGTCGAAGAGTCAATTTGGATGCCCGTACTTGCCGCGTGGATGAAGTGGAACTCTCCGGTGTCCTCGTTGACGTCCACCACGATACCCACGTGACCCACATTCTTCCTGCGAGCGTTCGACCCCTTCCAGAACACCAGGTCGGCAGGCTGCAGATTGCGCGTGTCATGGATCTCTCGTCCCTGCAGGAACTGATCCTGCGACGATCGTGCCAGCCTAATGTCAAACATCGCAAAGATATAAGACGTGAAACCAGAACAGTCGAAATGGTCTGGGCCCATACGTCCGGCCTTATAAGGACAACCGATATAGTCTCTGGCCGTCATCAGGATATCGTTGCAGATCGGTGGCACAATGGTCTCGACATAATTCTTCGGATGGATGCGACGCTGCACCTCCTCCGGCACCTTCTCTCCCAGCGCCGTCAATGAGTCTGCAATGGCATGCAGGCGCACCAGTTCGGCATCATTGTGCCAGTCGTATGACTGCCATCCGCTCATATCTTCCACCTGTCGGCCATACGACGGATCGTACTCAGCTACACGAGGCTGAGCACCACGGCCAGACAAGGACCTGAAGAGTGAGCATCCGGTCAGGATACACAGTCCAAGTGATACTAGTATGAAAGATATATATTTTGTCATAGGGGTACAAAGGTAAGAATAATATTTTAAAAATGTGCATTTTCTGTTAGTTTTTATAGTAAATTGAGTTATCGACACTCTTTTTTAGGCTTTTTTCGCTATCTTAACTTTCAAAATTTGCACATTTCTCCCAAAAACCTTATATTTGCAGCGTCTAAAAACTTAACATTATGAAAAAGATTCTACTTACCCTCGTCTGCTGTCTCCTGACAGTAACTTCTTTTGCACAGATCAAGTCTATCGAAGCTATGGTCGACTATCGCGCTGGTATCATTGGTCCTAAGGGAGATCCTGGTATTGGTATTGGCCTTACCTGGGAGCTTGCAGAGAACTTTGACGTAGTTCCTCGCTTCCATTGGTATCTCGACAATGATGCTACCAAGTACAATGCAGAGATTGACTTCCACTATAACTTTACCGAGGTCTCAGACAATTTCTACCTCTATCCTGTCTTAGGTGGTGGTCTCTATCACTACTTCAGCGACGAGCACAACCGCATCAAGGCGCTCATTAACGCCGGTGCAGGTATCGGCTATCCACTCAATGATCACTTCAACCTTTTCGGCGAGATCAAGTATCAGCTGATCGCTGGTGAGGATTCTAAGAGCGGCACCTATATCTCTGCAGGTCTCAGCTATTGTTTCTAAATATGAAAAAATCATTACTTATTTTACTCTTAGCCTGTGGCACCTACAGCCTTCAGGCGCAGATCACCGAGTCAGCCACAGACGCCGTCAAGAACATGGGCCTCGGCTGGAACCTAGGCAATACCCTCGATGCCAGCAAATCGGGTGGAAAGGACATCACCGCTGCCAACTATTGGGGACAGCAGGACAAGAGTTCAGAAACCTATTGGGGACAGCCAGTCACCAGGCCCGAGCTCTTCAAGATGATGAAGGAAGCCGGCTTTGGAGCCATCCGTGTACCAGTGACCTGGTATAACCACATGGATAAGGACGGCAATGTCAATAAAGAGTGGATGAAGCGCGTACACGAGATTGTCGACTATGTCATCGACAACGGCCTCTACTGCATCATCAACGTACACCACGACACCGGCGCTGACAGTGGCGACCACGCCTCGTGGCTCAAGGCCGACGAGAAGAGCTACAACGCCGTCAAGGATCGTTATGAAGGCCTCTGGAAGCAGATTGCCACTGAGTTTAAGGACTATGGCAAGGAGCTTCTCTTTGAGAGTTACAATGAGATGCTCGACACATACAGCTCCTGGTGCTTCGCGTCATTCAATACAGCCAACAAGTATAACGAGGCTTCGGCCACCTCTTCCTACAACGCCATCAACAGCTACGCCAAGAGTTTCCGCGACGTTGTTCGTGCCACTGGCGGCAACAACGAGACACGTAACCTTATCGTCAACACTTACGCTGCTGCCAATGGCTACGGTGGATGGCATGCACACCTCACCGACCCCGTCACCAAGCTCGTCCTCCCAGAGGCTGCTGGCCACATGATCGTGGAGGTGCATGCCTACCCTACCATCCAAAACCGCACCATCACAGATATCAAGAAGGAAGTCGATGGGATGGTCAAGATCCTGGATGATAATTTCGGCAGCAAAAACTACCCTGTCATCTTCGGCGAATGGGGTACCAACAATGTCGATGCCGGTAGCGGCAAGACCGATTATGATGCACGCAGGCAGCTTATGTTCCAGTTCTGCGAGTATTTCGTACAGGCCACTAAGGACAAAGGTATCGGCACCTTCTACTGGATGGGTATGACCGATGGCGCCTATCGCGCAATACCTGCATTCTCCCAGCCAGATCTTGCTGAGTGTGTTGCCAAGGCTTATCACGGAGCGTCGTTTAATGGCAAGTATCCAGAACCGGAGGCCGTCTCTTCATACGATCTGATCACCGATCCCATAACCTGTAACAACTGGGGAGAGCCACGCCTCAATATCCCAGCAGACTATTTCAAGAGCATTGGTGAGGACGCTCAGCTCTCGATCACCTACACTTTTGTCGGTAATAAGGTGGACATCCAGCTCTACTACGCCGACTGGTCTAAAAAGCCGACATTCAATATCGGCAGCAAGAAATACGAAGGCGATTACAACCCATCTGAAGATCATGCAGAGACTGAAACTGTAACCGCCGACATCACCTTCAGCAAAGACGTCATCACTGAACTGTGCAAGCGTGGTCTTATCGTATTCGGTGACAAATTTACGCTCACAAAGGCCGTACTCTCTAATCCTACTGCCATTGAGACGATCGAAGCCCCCCATGCTTCTTCCGCTCTCCTCTACGACCTCTCTGGCCAGCGCGTCAACCGCATCACTCATGGCATGTATATCCGAGAGGGAAAGAAGATTTACGTGAAATAATCACAGGAAGGGATGCCCGTGGCACCGGCGATACCTTCTGTCATGCAGGAAGGTATCCTGAAGAGTCGGGCGATACCTTCCGACGTGTAGGAAGGTATCGCAATGATTCGGGCGATACCTTCCGAGGTGTTGGAAGGTATTGCAAGGATTCGGGCGATACCTTCTGGATCATAATAAGGGATCGGACAGTCTTGTCCGATCCCTTACTTGTTTATTGATTAGTTATCAGATATCAAGTGCAAGCTCCACGGTGGCCATTGGAGCGACCAAGGCGATATTCGAAGGCGGTGCAGCCAGTGTAGCGCTCTAAGAATCTCGACATTGTGCGATTGCCGGAGAAGCCGCAGAGCTTGGCTACATAGTCGTAGGAGTGCGATGTCTCAGTGAGCATGTACTTGACATGCTGCAGACGCCACTCGCGGAGTGCAGTCACGAGGTTACTTCCCGTGAGCAGTTCGATGGCGTGGCTCAGGTAGCTGCGCTGCACGTCGAGCCGCTTGGCCAGCTCCTTGCCGGAGATTCCTGGCGAGCGCTTGAGGTAATACACGACGTCGGCGAGGATGGGGATGCCGATGGGTTGATCACGAGCAAGGGTATAGAGGTCGGTGATGTTAATGATCGGATTCATTGTTTGAGATATAAGCATATTCTTTTTCTGCATCGAAGCAAGGACACGCCTTAGCTACTCCTGGCAGATCGCGATGGCCGACGATCCTTGCCTCCGGGA
>JAZRXZ010000126.1:0-17000 GCA_045600445.1 Bacteroidales bacterium
TCGAGGTCGGTCATGAATGCCTGAACACGAGTAGGAATCTGTCCGAAATAATGGTCATCCATCTGCTGGTTCTTTGCCGAAGCATGACCGAGCAATGTACGTCCGCAAGCCACGAGGTCTGGACGAGCTGCATAAAGACCATCATCTACGAGGAAGTATTCCTGTTCCCAACCCAAGTTAGACTGAACATGTGTTACAGCTGGGTCGAACATCTTACAAATAGGAAGAGCTGCATCGTTGACAGCCTTGAGAGCTTTCTTCAATGGAGCCTTATAGTCAAGGGATTCTCCAGTATATGAAATAAATACTGTAGGAATACATAGAGTATCGTCAAGAATGAATACTGGCGAAGTTGGATCCCATGCAGTATAACCACGAGCCTCGAATGTTGCACGAATACCACCGCTTGGGAAAGAAGATGCATCTGGTTCCTGCTGAACGAGTGACTTACCTTCAAATTCTTCAATCATACCACCCTTCCAGTCGTACTCCATGAAAGAGTCATGCTTTTCTGCAGTAGTTTCATTCAATGGCTGGAACCAGTGGCAGCAGTGTGTCACGCCATGCTCCATAGCCCACTGCTTCATACCAGCAGCAACACCGTCAGCGATCTTGCGATCGAGTGGCTGACCATTATCAATACAGTCAAGCAATGCCTTGAGGGTTCTTGAATCAAGATACTTCTGCATCTTCTCACGGTTGAAGACGAGTTCGCCGAAATACTCTGATGGACGACCCTTAGGGGCTTCAACCTCTACTGCGTGCTTTTTGAACGCCTGCTCAATAGCATCAAATCTTAACTTACTCATAACACAATGTTTTAAATTTTATTGATTTCTTAGAATATTGTCAATAATTAACGTCTAATTGATGGAAAACTTCCAAGTTTCTTTGTTTGACGGTGCAAATTTACACCAAAATCTATGTTTTGCCAAATTTTTGCTCGAAAAAATCACTTTTGCCCATCATTTTTATATTTTCGATGGGTGTAAATTGTGGAAAATGTAAATCAAATATAGCAAAAACGAAACATTATGCCACGAAAATTTGTGTAATCGTTGACATAATGCTTGAAAATTACTACAAGATTCCTTCTTTTGAAAGCAAATTTCGATATCTTGAAGCTAAAATATGTCCAAAGTGGCTCTTTTTATCCTATAATATATAAAAGCATCCCTTCCACGGTACGGTGGAAAGGATGCAATGACTGTGGCATCTCCTCCAGTGTACCGTGGAGAGGATGCCACGATGAAATAGTGTCCAAAGTTACTTGACTTTGGAGATTCTTGTGTCACGGCATCTCCTACACCGTACACTGGGGGAGATGCCTTGAAGAAATCATCTCCTGCACTGTACACTGGAGGAGATGCCTTGAAGAATGATTTACTTTTGGAGAACGATGAGATTATCCAGCGTGATAGTCTTCCGGAGTCGGATATCCTCGCTGCTTGATCCGATGCGGAATTCGAAGTCACCTGGTTCTACTACCCAGTGCATGTCCTTGTCGAGGAGTGCAAGCTCGGTCTTATCGAGGTGGAAGGTGACGGTTTGGGTCTCGCCCGGCTGGAGTGCGACGCGCTCGAAGCCACGGAGCTGTGACTCGTAGCTGACCATGGAGGTGATGAGGTCGGAGAAGTAGAGCTGCACGACCTCTTCGCCGGCGCATTTGCCGGTGTTGGTGATCTGAGCGGTGATGGTGATGTCGTAGTTGTCGACATTGACCTGCATATCGTCATACTTGAACTGGGTGTAGCTCAAGCCGTAGCCGAACGGGTAGAGGGCGCCATTGACGCGAGTGCCGCGCTTGTACCAGGCAGGACCGTTGTGCGAACCGCGCTTGTAGGGGAAGTTGAACTCCACCTCGCCGATACTCTTCGGGAAGGTGATAGGGAGCTTGCCCGATGGGTTGATCTCGCCGAAGAGGGTCTTGGCCATGATCTCACCGCCGCGATAGCTTGGGAACCATGCTTCGACGATGGCAGGCACGTACTTGTTGGCCCAGTTGATGGTGAGTGGCTGGCCATTGACCATGACCATGACGACAGGCTTGCCGGTAGCGACGAGACGTTCCAGGAGGAGCTGCTGACGGCCGGGGAGGTCGAGCGAGGTGCGGCTGCGGCCTTCGCCTGTGGTGCGGTCATCCTCGCCGAGGCAGGCGATGATGACGTCGACGTCGTTGGCTGCGGCTACGGCAGCATCGATATCGGCAACCTCCTGAGGGGTGAGAGGCTCTGGGATGATCTCTGTCTCTGGCCAGTTCTGATCGAAGACCTCGCAACCCTTGGCATAGACGACTTTATCGGCGCCGAGGTAGTTCTGGATGCCTTCGAGCATGCTGATGCACTTGAGTCCGTTAGGGCCGTAGCGACTGATCATGAAGTTGGTCTCAGCAGCGAGAGGACCGGCTACGAGCACCTTGCTGAGCTTGTCTTTGTCGAGTGGGAGGAGAGCGCCAGCTCCGGTAGTGACGGTGTCGTTCTTGAGGAGTACGAAGCCCTGGCTCTGGATGAGGTCGGTGAAGTCGACGTGCTTGTCGAAGCCTGCTTCACGGTCGGCACGCACGCCATCGCCGGTATAAGGATTGTCGAAGAGACCCAGGCGGAACTTGACCTTGAGCACCTCACGGACGCGCTGATCGATGGTCTCCATGCTGATCATACCTTTCTTATAAGCTGAGCGAACGGGGTTGATGAACGTCTGTGGCATGGTGAAGTTGGTGCGCACGTTGAGGCCAGCTTCGAGCACCAGCTTGGCGGTCTCTTCGTAGTTGGCCGTGACCTTGTGCTTGGAGTGCATGAACTCGACCGCCTCGCTGTCGCTCACCACATAGCCGTTGAAGCCATACTGCTGGCGGAGGAGCGTGGTGAGGAAGTAGTACGAGCCGGAGATCGGTTCGCCGTTCCAGTCGTTGTAGCTGCTCATTACCTCCATGGGGTGACCCTGCATGATGACCTTCTTGAATGGGTACATGAAGATCTGATGCAGTTCGCGAGGCGTGATGTGCGGATCGGTACGCGCGTCGCCATCGCGGCCGCCCTTAGGTACGCTATACGCTGCATAGTGCTTGAGGCAGGAAGCCACGCCCTGGCTCTGCACGCCACGTACCATCTGGAGGCCGAGCTCGCCGATGAGGTAAGGGTCTTCGCTGTAGCACTCAAGGGTGCGACCCCAGCGAGGGTCACGTGCCAGGTCGAGGATCGGTGCGTAGACAGAGTGGTAGCCGAGCAGGGAAGCCTCCTCGCCGGCGATGGCACCGGCACGATAGATGAGGTCACGGTTCCAGGTGCTACCTAATGAGATAGGAGCGGGCAGGGGAGTGGCCAGTGTGTGGTTGAGGCCGTGGATGCCTTCGTTGGTAAACTCGGTAGGGATGCCGAGACGTGTCTCCTCGACGAAGAAGCGCTGCACGGTATGCAGGGCGTCGACGTGACGTGAGAACGGATAGTTATACTCCATGAAGCGGCCGGCACCCTCCACGCCATTGAGCATCTCGTCGATGTTGGCAATACCGTCCTTCCAGATCTCCTCCTTCCAGCGTGGGGTAGGGAGCGAGTCCTGCAGGACGCGGCCGAAGCCGTAGAGCGTGGTGAGCTGGCACGACTTCTCTTCGAGCGTCATCTGGCTGAGGAGGTCCTCGACGCGCTCATCCAAGCCGCGCGAGGGGTCTTCGTAAATGTCTTTGACACCGTTCTTGTTGAAGTCGATCCAGCCTTTGTGATACATTGGGTTGGCCTTCTTGTTCTTCTGAGCGGAAGCCTGAGGCGCTGCAAGGGTGAGTGCCAGAAGGCTGAGAGCAAGGGTTGTTTTTCTCATGATGTGTGGTTTTTTATTTTAAATGTGGGGCAAAGATGAGCAAAAAAGTTGAATTGAACAAAGATTTTGCTAAAAAATGGAATGTCAAGCGGTCATTATTCGTGTTTAGCGATAGGAAATCTTAGTTTTCGCCCCTTTTACGTAAAAAAAACTCATTATTTATTTATATTTACTTATATTTGCACAGCTAAGTAAGCTCCACATATTATCCACATTACCTGATGATAAATAAGCAACATACAGTACTCATTGTTGAGGACAACGAGATCAACCGTGAAATTCTCGGAGAAATTCTATCGGACGATTACAATCTATACTTTGCCGAAAATGGCCAGGTAGGATTGGATCTGCTCCGTGAGCACCAATCTGAGATCGACATCGTCCTGCTTGACCTGGAGATGCCGGTGATGAATGGCTATGAAGTTCTGGCAGAGGTCTACAAGGATCCACAGCTTCAGAGTATTCCTATCGTGGTCATTACGGCCAATGAGAATGTCGACGAGGAGGAGCGTTGCCTGATGCTGCATGCCACGGAGTTCCTCCACAAACCGTATGTGCCTTCGATCGTCCGTCTGCGTATAGAGGTGCTCCTGCGCTTGCGTGACTGCATCTCTCAGGTCAGTGAGCTTGAGATTGATAAGAAGACGGGTGCTTATACCTACAACGCTTTCCTCTACCATGCTAGCCAGAGGCTTCAGGAAAATCCTGAGGTCGACTATACGTTGTCTCTGACCGACGTCATCGGTTTCAAGGCTTTGCAGGACAGCTATGGCGAGCGTTCGTTTGACGTGCTGAGAAGGGAGGTAGAATATGCGAGAGAATTGATGGGCGATGAAGTCATTGTCGGTTATTATTCGTTCGATCATCTGCTTTTCCTATTCCCGACCAAGACCAACGGCATGTCCGAAGAGGAGAAACAGGCCTACCTGGACAATTATATGCGCCAAATCTCTAAGGAGCTGAAGGTGAACATCAAGGCGGGCTGCTGTGAGCATATAGACCCTACTCATCCGCTACCATCTTACCTGGATGTGCTGCGCCTGGCACTCGACAAGGCGCTCAAGCACTATAGCCACTATGTAGACTTCGTAGGTACCCAGCAGCTCGACCAGATACAGCGCGCCAAGCGCATCGAGCAGGAGATGGAGATGGCTATCAAGATCGGCCAGATGCAGGTATACTATCAGCCGAAGCATGATGCCAAGACGCAGAAGCTCATCGGTGCTGAAGCGCTTTTGCGTTGGATTCATCCGGAGATGGGATTCATCTCTCCAGCCGAGTTTATCCCGATCTTCGAGCAGAACGGCTTCGTAGAGAAGGCTGATGCCTTTGTGTGGGAACAGACCTGTAAATACCAGCGTGAGTGGATCGACAAGGGATTGCCTGTCGTGCCAATCTCGGTCAATGCTTCACGTCAGGACTTCGATAAGCCGGAGATCCTGAACCATTCTATCGATGTCTTGCAGAAGTATAATCTCTCGCCTTCGCTGATGCATGTGGAGGTGACGGAGAGTTTCTTCTCTGACTTGTCGGCTGAAGCCATTGCCCGTATGGGAGTCATCCGCAAGAGCGGTATCCATGTAGAGCTCGATGACTTCGGTACCGGCTATTCCTCTTTGCATTCTTTGGCTGAGTTGCCGATCGACGTTGTGAAGTTCGATATGTCATTTGTGCGCCGCCTGCATGAGCCACGTGAGCAGCTGGTGATGCAGGGTTGCGTCGACCTGATCAAGCGTCTGAAGCTGCTGTCCATCGCCGAGGGCGTAGAGGACGCAAATACCAGTCAGATGATTGCCGACTTCGGTATTGACGCCATCCAGGGCTACTATTATTCAAAGCCATTGCCGGCTAAGCAGTTTGAGGAGTATCTGACCAAGTAATCGTTCTTTCATCTCCTCGTTATGACCAAGCAGCCCCTTCCACATCCGCTTATTTCACTGATACCTCTGCTCGTACTGGTGGCACTCATCGTCACCGTCATGCAGATGATTCCTGACGACGCGCTCAGCGGAGCCAGCCAGATCTCTATGGTCGTAGCTGCCACGATCTGCGTGGCGCTCTCGATGGCACTCTATAAGACCAAGTGGGAAGTCTTCGAGCAGAGTATCAAAGCGACGATCGGTGACTCGACGGTATCGATCCTGATCCTGCTGCTCATCGGCGTGATGTCAAGTACCTGGATGATCAGCGGCGTGGTGCCGACGCTCATCTACTATGGCGTGCAGATGATGTCGCCGTCGATCTTCCTGCCCTGCGCCTGTATCATCTCGGCACTGATCTCGCTGATGACGGGCACGTCGTGGACGACGATTGCCACCATCGGTATTGCACTTTTAGGAATTGGCAATGCACTCAATGTGCCAGAGGCCTTCACGGCAGGTGCAATCATTTCCGGAGCATATTTTGGCGATAAGATGTCGCCAATGTCTGATACCACGGTGCTGGCTTCTTCGGTGTCTGGTGCCGACCTTTTCCGCCACATCCGTTATATGATGTATACCACCGTACCGAGCATCACCATCACGCTGGTGCTCTATCTCATTATGGGATTGTGGTATGGCGGAGAGCGCGTCGAGCCAAGTGCCTATCTGATGGGTTTGCAGCAGGGATTCCATATCTCGCTCTGGACGCTGCTGGTGCCAGTCTTTACGGGTGTGCTGATCTGGAAGAAGGTGCCGTCGTTCATCACGCTCATCCTCTCTTCGCTGGTGGCATTGATCTGTGCTTTGATCCTCCAGGGCGATGCGCTGCTGTCTATCGCCAAGGAGGCGGGGAGCAGTTCGCTTTTCGTGGGTGTGATGAAAGTATGTTACAGCCATACGCAGATCGATACGAGTTATGAGGTTGTCAATGAGCTGGTGGCTACGCGCGGTATGGCGGGTATGCTCGATACCGTCTGGCTGATCCTCTGCGCCATGTGTTTCGGTTCGTGCATGGTGGCCAGCAATATGCTCAAGAGCTTGACGCATGTGCTGCTGAAGTCGATCCGCAATACCTTCTCGCTCGTAACTTCTACCGTCGTATCTGGTGTGTTGCTCAATCTGGTGATGGGCGATCAGTTCCTCTCTATCATCATGAACGCCTCGATCTATCGTGACGAATATGCCGAGCGCGGCTATCGTCCGGAGCTCCTGAGCCGATCGACCGAAGACTCTTCGACCGTCACCTCCGTGCTTGTCCCATGGACGGCTTGTGGCATGACACAGTCGACGGTGCTGGGTATTCCCACCATCGTCTACCTGCCATTCTGCTTTTTCAACATCATCAGCCCTATCATGAGCTGCCTGGTAGCTGCGTTAGGATTCGTGAAGAAGGAGGAGAAGCAATAATTATCAGATATCAGTTAATCAGTTATTTTTTACTCGAAGCACATCTACCACATGGCTGCCTGCACCGATGAGGTCAGGGCGCTCGGAGATGCACTTCTGGTATTCGATAAATCGGGCAAAGGTCTCCTCGCTCATCTGGTTGAGCCGAGTACGCATATAGTCGGCGGCACCATCGGGAGAGAAGATCGTCACACGCTCCAACCCGGCTTGCTCGTCGAGGCGGTTTATGTCCTCCAGACGGACATAATCATAGAGTTCATCGGCTTGCGACTGAATGTGAAAGTCCTTGTCGACGACTCCTTTGGCCAACAGGTCATTGATCCTCTCCTCCTCAAAGCAGTAGGAGAGGATGCTGTATTCGTTCATCAGGTAAGCCACGAAGATGAGGCCACCGGGCTTGGTCACGCGCTTGGCTTCGGTGAGCGCCTTGAGCTTCTCCTCTTCGCCGATCAAGTGATAGAGAGGGCCGAGCAGGAGCGTGATGTCGGCGGTGGCGGTAGGCAGGAATGGCATGTTTCTGGCGTCGCCCTGCACCACGTCGGCCGAGGGTTCGCGCTTGAGGAAGACTTCGATGTTGCGTCGCACCAGTTCCACGGCTTTGACCTGATAGCCTTCGGCCATGAGTGCTGAGGTGTATCGGCCGGTACCGGCACCGATGTCGAGGATCATCTGCCCGGGTTGCAGGAAGCGGTGCAGGTGGTGCAGGGTGGTTTCGAACTCCACCATGCCATGCCGGCGCAACAGGCGCTTGTCTTCGGGGTGCTTGTTATAATGTTTCTCTATGTTCGATAATGCCATGACTGAACGCGTTTATACGGTGATATTGTCGATGCGGAGTCTGATGATACCCGCAGGAACACGCGCCTCTACCTCGTTGCCCACTTTCTTGCCCAGCAGGGCCTCGGCAATAGGTGACTTGATGGAGATCTTGCCTTCTCTCAGGTTCGCCTCATGCGGGTTGACGATGGTGTAGGCTTGCTTGGCGTTGGTTTTCAGGTTGGTGAACTCGACTTTGCGGAGCAATCCCACCGTCTCGCAGTTGAGGATGGTGGCGTCGAGCACCTGTGCATTCTGTATCACATTGGTCTTGAACTTGATCTGGCTCATCACCCTTCTTAGAGCACGCTTGGCGGCATGATACTCGAAGTTCTCGCTCAGGTCACCCTTGGCACGCGCTTCTGAGAGCTCGTCCTTGGCCTTGGGTAGTTCGACCTTGATGAGTTCCTGCAATTCGGCTACAAGCTGGTCGTAGCATTCCTTTGACATGTATTCCATATCGCTCCTTGTTTTCTGAGAGTTGATGCTTTAGAGATCCTCCTCGTAGAAGAGGTAGTGGCTCTCGGTCATGCCTAACGCCTGATAGGTGGCGAGGCCCTGGGTGTTGGTACGGTCAACGTACAACCTGACGCAAGGCGATCCTGCCTCCTTGGCCGTTGCTTTCACCTTCTCGTACATGGCTCTGTAGACGCCTTTGCGGCGGTAGTCAGGACTTACGTAGACGCTCTGTATCCACCAGTACCACGCGCAGCGCCAGTCACTCCATTCACGTGTCACCAGCAGCGAGGCGACGGCTTCGCCCTTGTCGTTGCGTGCCACGAAATAGGTGCCTTTCTCCTTGTCCTTGAGGCCTTCGGTGACGCCTTGCAGCACGAGCTCGTAATCAAGTGTAGTACCCTCCGACTCCTCGGCCATCTCGACCTGGAAGCGGGCGATAGAGGGAGCATCGGCGAGGTTGCCTTGCTCGATATTCCAGTTGTATTCCATTTTCTATATTGCTATTATTTCTTATCTGTATTGCTTACCGCCTTACGGATCATCTGGACGTGTGGAATACCGTCCTCCAGAAATACGTCCGAAGAGACCTTAAACCCTAACTGCTCGTACAGCGGAATGGCATAAGTCTGCGCCTCGAGATAGATCTGCTCAGCTTTCATATCGTTCTCTGCAATGCCGATGGCCGCCTGCAGGATTTCCGACGCCTTCTTCTGCCGGCGGTAATCCGGATCGGTGACTACTCGGCCGATCTGAGCCAGCTTCCTGTCCTGATCCTTCCAGAAGGTTCTTGCGCAGGCAATGACCTTATCGCCTTGCACACAGAAGGTGTGGATGGCTTTCTGATCGAGGTCATCCAGATCCTGATAGAGACATTCCTGCTCAAGGACAAAAACCTTCGATCGCAGTTGTAGGATCTTGTAGAGCTGATCGACGGTCAGCCGGTCGAAAGTAACAGATATAATATCCTGGTTCATTTTATTATATTGAGCGGGAATCTATTGTATTTCATCAATCATGATCTCTGCGATGGCAAAAAGCTTCGCCTCGCCGGCAATCCTCACACGCTGCCCCTCAACGGTGCACATCAGCTGTCCACCACGAGCCGAATCCTGTGAGGCAATGACGACTGGCTGGCCGTTCTTCTCGCTCCAGTAAGGCGCCACCTGGCAATAGGCAGAACCACAGACAGGATCTTCGGCAATACCGATCTTAGGACCGAACGATCGCGTATGGCAGGTGTAGGTCGTACCAGGTGCCGTGATATGTACCATGCGGCCAGGGAGGTTCTTCATCAACTCTTGATTCGGATGGCAGTTGCGCACCTCATCGGCACACTCGAAGACACACACGAGGTCCAATCCCAGCCACGCCTCCTTAGGGGCAATGCCGAGCGCCTCGACCATCTCGCTCTCCACCTCGATGCTGGTGATGTCGATCTTTGGGAATGACAGTTCGTAATAACGCCCCATCCTTCGCACGCTGACCCTGCCGGCTTGGGTGACGAACTCCACGCTCTCTGCACGGGTCATATAGTGATTCAGAATGACGTATGCCGATGCTAAGGTCGCGTGACCGCAGAGCCCTACCTCCTCCGTGGGTGTGAACCATCGCAGGTGGAAGTGATAATCCGTCGAAGGATTCCCTTCAGCATCCGGCTCATCCTGCTCAAGCACCAGAAACGCCGTTTCCGAGAGGTTATTCTGCGCGGCAATATCCATCATCATTTGCTCCGATGGCCATTGCTCCATGACACACACGGCTGCGGGATTTCCCTCGAAGGGTTTGTTGGTGAAGGCATTTACGATATACTGTCTCATTCTCTTTACGATATTGTCATAAATATTTATTTATGTACGTCACTATTTCGTGAGATCACGGTGCAAATATAATGTTTTTTTTATAATTGCAATCATATTTTCTCCTTTTTCAGTCATAAAACGCGTTATCTGACAAAAAAATATGTATCTTTGCAGCGGATAATCCAATAATTACGAATCATAGATTTCTTTATGAACAAGAGTTCGAAACTGAAGATGACCCTGCGAATACTGCTTACCTTGGTTGTAGTATTCACAATTGGTAACATAGCAACTATTCATTATAGCAAAAAGAAGATCTTAGAAGTAGCCGACATTGCTGCTAAGCGCGACATGGACAATATGCTGTTACATGCCGACAAGCTGCTCTCCGACTGCCAGACATCCGCATACAACCTGCGCGGTCTGCTCAGCTACGAATGCATCAGTTCGGACACCATCTACAGCGTGCTTGAGTCCTTTCTGAATGTCAATCCTCACCTCTATGGCGTCGTGATGGCCTTTGACCCTTCACAAATCAAAGGCTACAACGTCAAGTCACCGGCCATCTTCATGTACGGGCACAAAGATACGGGATATAAGAGTATCCGGCTCGACAGCATTTACGACTATACGCAGACAGAATGGTACACGAAGACCAAAAGCCTCTTCCATGCGAACTGGGGACATCCGATCAAAGCCACCGATGGCACCCTTGTCGCTCCCTTCTGCTTGCCGATGAGGACACGTGAAGGAGGATTCTTAGGAGTCCTCTCTGTCGACATCATGCTTGAGGAACTGAGCGAGGCTCTGGATAAGGTGACGCCATTCCCTGATGCGCTTGTGACAATGATGGATGACCAGTTCCGCTTCGTCGCGCATCCCAACAAGGATTATGTCCTCAAGATGTCACTCGATTCCCTCTTGCGCGCATCCTCTGTGCAGGTCAACGAGAGCATCTTCGTCGATATGAAGGAAGCAAAGCGCGGATCGAGCTTTTATGGCAAGGGCGATGAAGCCCGACTGATCTATTACGCCCCAGTAGAGAAGGCCAACTGGACCATCACCATCGACTGCAAATACAGTGACATCTATGCACCTGTAGAGGATATGAAGATAGGCATGCTGATCAATATGATCCTCGGCATGCTGATCTTCCTCTTCGTCTGCTGGAAGCTCTTCAAGCGCATCGAACAATATGAGAAGACAGCCGCAGCCAAGGCGGCCATTCAGGGAGAGCTCAACATTGCTGCAGCCATCCAGAAGGGTATGCTTCCTAAGCTCTATCCTGCGTTCCCTGATGTTGCAGAGCTCGATGTCTATGGCACGCTGATCCCCGCCAAGGAGGTAGGTGGTGATTTGTTTGACTACTTCATCCGTGATGGCAAGTTCTTCTTCTGCATCGGTGATGTCTCAGGCAAGGGTGTTCCTGCATCGCTCTTCATGGCCGTGCTACGCTCGCTGTTCCGCAACGTATCGCTCCATGCCAATAGTCCTGCCGAGATTGCCACTTCGCTCAACAAGGCCCTCTCTGAAGGCAATGAGCAGAACATGTTCTGCACCATGTTCCTGGGTGTACTCGATTACAATACTGGGCACCTGCGCTATTGCAACTGTGGTCACAACAAGCCGGTGGTTCGTCACATCACTTCTGACAATCAGATTGATGTACATTATGAGAATATTGAAACCAATATTGCCGTTGGTATCTTCGAAGACTTCCCATACGTCGAACAGGAAGTGTTCATGAAGCCTGGCGAGGCCATCTTCCTCTATACTGATGGTGTCACAGAGGCCGAGAATGCAGCCAAAGAGCTCTACGGCGAAGACCGTCTCCTAAAGGCCCTGGCCAATGCACGTAGCCACAATGTCCGCACAGCCAAAGACTTTGTCGAGGCTATCTATAATGATGTCGAATCGTTTGCCGAGATAGGCTATCAGAGCGATGACATCACCATGGTCGTTGTCGAGTACAAAGGCTCTGCATCTTCTTCCGTATCCATGGCGAAGTAAGCCTTTATTTATGTACGTCAATGACGTCTGTCACATGCTCCATCTGCTGGCGAGAGTAGCGGTCATACTGCTCAGCATAAGCCTTCATCTATGTAGCGCTGTAAGTATCCTCCCGGATAATCCCGTTGTCCGACAGTAGCTCCATAATCTTGCCCAATGTTTCTTGCCGAAGGACGCTCAGTTTCTGTTCGTCCGCTACCCGTGACGTCGCTTCATACATCTTTACCAAGCTTTCAACCTTGCGGAATATCCTATCTGGAATCTCCTCCAACCCCTGATGGTCATACACCACCGAAGCGACACTCGTCAGTCGTACCGTCTCCGGATCCTTATCGATCGTGACGATACTGCAATCACACAGATCCCAATCCCACACCGACGGCCGTATCCGGTCAAAGTGTATGACCTTCCGTCCGAAGAGCGGATTCTTCTGTATGTATGACTTATTAACTTCGAGGATCATGATACTAAATATCTTTCATTTTGAGAGATCACGATGCAAATATAATGTTTTTTCTATAATTGCAATCATATTTCCTCCTTTTTCAATCATAAAACGCGTTATCTGACAAAAAATATGTATCTTTGCATTCGTCGATCAGGCAGATATTAATTATAAGTGGCAATGAATCCTTATAAGATACTTATCATCGATGATAATCAGTCGGTGCTCCGTACGTTAAAATTAGTGCTCAATGGAGTCTTTAAGACCGTGGTTACGGTACCGGATCCTCAGTTGATACCTGCTCTGTTACAAGCAGGCGATGTGGATGTGGTCTTACTCGACATGAATTTCGACGCTCGTAAGCTCGATGGCGAAGAAGGACTCTTCTGGCTCAACCGAATCAACGAAATTCCCAATGCTCCTGCCGTGGTTTTGATTACGGCCTTCGGTGACATCGACCTTGCTGTGCGCAGCGTGCAGCAAGGAGCCGAAGACTTTATTACCAAGCCTTGGGACAACCAGCAGTTGATACAGAAGCTCGAAGCGGCCATCACGAAGCATCGCGCCAAGCAGCAGACAGCCACGTTGGCAGCCGAGGCGACTTCACTCCATAATCAGATAGTAGCCAACCAACAGCTATCGCTCGATGAGTTGGAGAAAAAACATATTCTTGAGATTGTGGATCAAGAACATGGCAACTTGGTTAATGCAGCTGAGCGATTGGGCATCTCGCGCCAAACACTCTACAATAAGCTGAAGAAATACGATATACTACACTAAATACACTATGTTCAAGCAGAAACACTACCACCTCTACATGCTCATCGTCGGCTTGATGCTCATCGCATCAGGAGGCTTGCTTATGCTGGCATGGCTGCAGGGATGGAGTGTTCTGGCAATAGGAGGCAGTGTAGTCCTCTGTCTCGTCTCATTATATATTATGTGGCAGGGAGCGTCATTCTTGCCTGATCAGGTCAAGTATTTCTTAGGGTGCCTGAGGAGCAAGGACACGATGAGCCGTTTCCCCGACACTCGTGACGGGGAGCTCAGGAAGATGTATGAAGACATGAACCTCATCATGCAGAAATACGGTCAGAGCCAGATGGAGTTGGAGACGAAGCGCATGTACTATGACCGCATCCTCCGCATCATGACTCATGAGCTGCGCAATTCCATCACGCCGATCATTTCTTTGAGCGAAGACATGCTACAACGTGAGTATGCTCCCGAGGATAGTCACGAGGCCATTGAGGTCATCCATGAGCAATGCTCGTCGATCAAAACCTTCCTCGAAAGCTATTATGAGCTGACGCATCTGCCGAAGCCAGAAATCAAGGAGGTCGATGCCAAATCTCTGCTCCAGCACGTGGAGCGCCTCTATCCTGATCAGGGTATCAGCATTGAGTGTGTGCAAGGCCTGAAGCTGCAATGCGATGAAGGACAGATTAAGCAGCTCTTGATCAATCTGGTGAAGAATGCCCTGGAGGCGATGGGAAATGATGGAATGATAAAATTAAAGAGTGATAACATGCCAGCTGTCATGATCACCGCCTCTGCTCCAGAAGGAAGGCCTCGAATCACAGTAAGTGACCGAGGCCCTGGTATTCCTGCTGACAAGCGCGAGGAGATCTTCCTGCCGTTCTACACCTCTAAAACCGGTGGCTCAGGCATCGGTTTAGCACTCAGCCGACAGATCATGAACCTGCACAAAGGCTCGTTGACTTGTTCGAGCAATGAATCGGGAGGAGCAATGTTTATCCTTCAGTTCTAAGAATTACTCTTCTTTGACGATGGTTGATGGATTGATGTGTGCTATGCGCCAGATCTGTGCGCATACAGTCAGGGAGACAAAGAATACCATGATCAAAAGGATGCATGCATAGAAGATGAATCCGAAGTTGAATGTCTCGCGATAGCCACTTTCTGCCATCACTGAGAACAGGATATAGGTAAGCGGTATTACTACCACTGCCGCTACGACAATCTCTATTAGATAGAGACGTGCAAAGCGTATTGCGATGTCCTTTACCTTTGCTCCATTGATCTTGCGGATAGCCATCTCCTTGCGTCGTGCAGCAGAATCGACCATGATGGCCGAATAGATGCCAAGCAGATTGATGATCATGGCAATGATGGCAAATACCCAGAAGATACCGATGAAGCCACGTTCAAGGTTATTTCGCTCCAAGATTTCATCCCATAATGAAGAAACACTAATCGTGGTGCCTTCTGGCAATTCGGCTCTATGGGCAAGATACTTGCCGAGTTCATCACGCATTTCTGCGCCCTTGCCAGGATAGCTCTTGACATATAGTGCTGGAGTAGTGGAATTGCTGAAATAAATGCATCCACGACGAGTCATTCTGTTTTCACCACTATTATTTGATTGCGACTGCCAAGCTGCATTATCGACGATTCCTGTGACCGTAACATATCGGCCTACATCGACCACCTGACCAACATCGTATCCTGTACGATCGGCGCAACGCTGGTCAATCACCACCTGATCTAATTTTTCTGGCCATTCTCCTTTCAGCAATGGCACATTAATAAACCTTAAGCCGTCTGCATCGATGGTTGCCTGACCTATATCTATGGAATCCCCGTTAACTCCTTCTACCATGATAGTTCTCCACATTGATATCATGAACGAATGAAGGCCCATTTCGTCGTAGACTACCACAGTCTCCTTTACTGAAGGTATTGCCTTGAGTTCCGATTCCATTTCTGGTGAGTAGGAAGGCATCTTTATGATCTCATCCTTCTCCTGGGTTGTAAGCCATGGAAGTATAGCATGATCGTTGACGCGAATCTGCAGAATGGCTGCTGCAAGGAAGGTGAGGAAGAAAAGGCCGATGACCATCTGCCATCCCATTAGGATATTTCGGCCGATGTGTCGTCCTGGTTGACGTCCCGTTGAGGTCTTCATCGACTCCTGAAGCGAATCCTTACGGATACGAGCAACTGCGATCCATGCTACGGCAAATCCGATGAGGAGTAGCGCTGCAAGATGCCAGTAGCTCTGTCGCAACATAGTGTTGGTATCCAAGCTATATACTTGACCTAGATTAATCTGAAATAGAGGCGAACAGATATTGGTAATGAGGACTGTCAGGATGCCAACAATTATAAGCGAGATGACCACCTGAGTGCTCACCATAATCCACAAGTCGGAGGTGTGAGCGCCTTGTGCCCGACGAAGCGCATATTCCCTGCGTCGCATCATGATATTGCTCACCAATAGATGGAAGAAATTGCTGAGTGCCGATAGTAGGATGAGTAATCCAGGACCACCTATGATAAGGAGTAATAATGCAAAAATAGAATTGCTGCCAAACTGATCGGCCAAATCGACAGAAGGGCCAATAGTCAGATAGCTATATTCTTCCTCTCCATTTTCATTGGTATGGAAAAATACCGAAATCTTTGCATCTTCAAGTTTCTTATTTAGCTGTTCGGGGTCGGCTCCCTTACGCAGCATAACACGGCATAAAGCCATATAGTATTCATGTCCACTTTCAATCGATGCTATTATGCCCGAGGTATCGTTCATAATCCACGCAAACAACTTCATGAAAGGTATCATAGAGTTGTTGTAGGCAAGATCTTCGACCACAGCCTGAACGGTATAGGTGTTTCCTCCAAGTCGTTCAAACTGTTGGCCCAATGCCTTTTCTGGGCTTCCGAAATACTTGCGGGCATACGATTCGGTGATGAGCATGCTGTTCGGAGTATTCTCTGCCGCATTCCAGCTTCCTGCTATCAGGCGAGGGTTGAATATTGTATGAAGCGTAGTGTCGCACTCAATAACATTATATTCGACAGCAAGATTATTGTTGTAACTATAAGGGTGTACAGAAGGGAATAGACGTATGATAGATTCCACTTCGGGGAAACGTTCGTCAACCTGAGCTATTGCTGCAGGAGTTACTGCTGTGTCTCTATGATCTTCGGTGAACTTATACACTCGACTATAATTATCATAATAGGCATCGAACGATAAGAGTCCGTAGACGAAATACATGCAGAAACCAAAGACAAAGAATGCAACAGCAAGCCCGACAATCGAGAAGATTGTCTGGAACTTATTGCGCATCAAATTGCGGAAGGCTAGTGTTATATAATGTTTGAACATATCATAATAATTTACATCTCTACTTTCTCTACCACCTGTCCATCGAATAGATTGACGATGCGATCAGCATACATAGCGTCCTTCTGCGAGTGGGTCACCATGACAATGGTAGTACCTTCTTTATGAAGTTCGGAGAGGAGTTCCATCACCTCATGACCATTCTTTGAGTCGAGGTTACCTGTTGGCTCATCGGC
>JAZRXZ010000127.1:0-6492 GCA_045600445.1 Bacteroidales bacterium
CATTAAGCTCCGCACGTTTATTACCGAAGGCGGTTCGCGCAACGATCTTGCCGCTCACGTCTATGACATTACGTATGGTGTGGTTCGACCGAAGGAAGACAATCTGGTGGTGATCGATGACAGCATCGTGCGAGGAACGACTCTTCGCGAGAGTATCATCAAGATCCTCGACCGTCTGCACCCCAAGAAGATAGTCATCGTCTCGTCTGCCCCTCAGGTGCGCTATCCTGATTTCTATGGCATCGACATGAGCCGCATCGGAGATTTCATCGCCTTCCAGGGAGCCATTGCTTTGCTCAACGACCGAGGCATGGGTTATCTGATCAATGAGGTGGCGGCAGAGTGCAAGAAGCTCCTGGATAAGAAGCCGATTCCTACCGACCTGCTCTCAACGAGCGATTCGAAGGACGTGATTATCCCAGAGAATCCTATCCGCAAGCTCTACGAGCCATTCACGGCCGAGGAGCTGAACGAGAAGATGGTGGAGCTGCTCCGTCCGGCCAACGTCACCACTCCTATCGAGCTCGTCTATCAGAGCATCGAAGGCCTGCACGAAGCCATCCCTAATCACCCTGGCGACTGGTACTTCACCGGCCACTATCCTACCCCTGGCGGTTTGAGATTGGCGTTGCAGTCTTATCTTGACTGGTATGAGAAAAATTAAAAGAACACGGATTAAACAGATTTAACGGATCAAACGGATTTTATATTATTGGTGCGATAATCTGATAAATCATAACTATTTATCCGTCAAATCTGTTTAATCCGTTAAATCCGTGTTCAAAAAAAAAGAATCATTTATTACACTAAAGAAATGAAATACATCTTCGTCACCGGTGGCGTTGTGTCGTCACTTGGAAAAGGAATCATCTCTGCCAGCATTGGCAAACTGTTGCAAGCTCGCGGCTTCAAGGTAACCATCCAGAAGTTCGACCCTTATATCAACATCGACCCAGGAACGCTCAATCCTTACGAGCATGGCGAGTGCTATGTTACTGAGGATGGTATGGAAACCGACCTCGACCTCGGTCACTATGAGCGCTTTACGGGCATTCACACCACTCGAAATAATTCGGTCACTACCGGCCGCATCTACAAGACGGTCATCGATCGTGAGCGTCGTGGCGATTACCTCGGCAAGACCATTCAGGTCGTTCCTCACATTACCGATGAGATCAAGCATCGCATGAAGCGCGAGGGATTGTATGAGGATCCTAAGTCAGAGAAGCCTGATTTCGTGATTACCGAGGTGGGCGGCACGATTGGCGACATCGAGAGTGCGCCTTTCATGGAGGCCATCCGTCAGTTGCGCTGGGAATTGGGCAAGGATGCTGTGAGCGTTCACCTCACCTACGTTCCTTACCTCAAGGCAGCCGATGAGCTCAAGACAAAACCTACGCAACATTCTGTAAAAGAGATGCAAGGTATGGGAATCCAGCCAGACGTACTGGTGCTTCGTACCGAGCGTCATCTCTCAGATGGTATGCGCCTCAAGGTAGCATCCTTCTGTAATGTCGATCTGGAGTGTGTCGTGCAGAGCGAAGATATGCCAAGCATCTACGAAGTGCCTGTCAGCATGCAACGACAGGGCCTCGATGCTGCCATCCTCCGCAAGTTCGGCATTCCTGTAGGCGAGACACCAGCAATGGCTCCTTGGCATCGTTTCCTCGATCTGCTCAAATCAGCAAATAAGGAAGTTCACATCGGCCTTGTGGGCAAATATGACTTGCAGGACGCTTACAAGAGCATCCGTGAGAGCCTCCATCTGGCAGGCGTTTATAATGGCGTGAAGACGAAGATCCACTTTATCAATAGTGAGGAGATCACGAAGGAGAATGTGGCAGAAAAGCTTACTTATGCAGAGGCAAAGGATGCTAACGGCAACATTGTGCAGGTCAAGCTCGGAGGAATCCTAATTTGCCCAGGTTTCGGCACCCGTGGCATCGAAGGCAAGATCATTGCAGCCGAATACACCCGCACCCATCAGATCCCGACCTTCGGCATCTGCCTCGGTATGCAGATGATGGTCATCGAGTTCGCTCGTAACGTACTGAAATATACCGACGCAAACAGCCGTGAGATGGACGAGGAGACACCACACAACGTCATCGACCTCATGGAGAGTCAGAAGAATCTCAAGAACCTCGGTGGCACGATGCGATTGGGTGCTTACGCTTGCCAGTTGCAGGAAGGAAGCAAGACGCGCGAGATCTACGGTCAGGAGCTCATTCAGGAGCGCCACCGCCATCGTTATGAGTTCAACGATGAGTACCTTGCTCAATATGAGGAGAATGGCATGAAGTGCGTCGGCCGCAATCCGGAGAATGGTCTTGTGGAGATCGTCGAGGTGCCTGAGCATCCTTGGTACATCGGCACTCAGTTCCATCCGGAGTACAAGAGTACGGTACTGCATCCTCACCCACTCTTCCTGGCGTTCGTCAAGGAGAGTGTCAAAAACTGAGGTTTTTGACTTGTCATTCTGAGCGAAGCGAAGAAACTCACGCGAAACAGACACATAGTCGAATCTACGAGTGAGGTCCTTCGGCAAGCCTCAGGATGACATCATCTCACAAAAAATCGAAAAAATTTTAATCAGAAAACAATATTTCGCAAAACGTCGCGTTTAAATTAAAATTTATTTACGCGAACATATATAAATAGTGCGCAAGAAAATGGAAAAAGAGGTATTGTACAAAAACAAAACGCCTATGACACTGACCCTCGATGACGGTCACGTGTTCCATGGCTTCAGCTTCGGTTATGAGAAGCCTATCGCTGGCGAGGTAGTGTTCAACACGGCCATGATGGGTTATCCTGAGTCATTGACCGATCCAAGTTACAGCGGCCAGATTCTGGTGATGACATTCCCACTGGTGGGTAACTATGGTGTTCCTGCCGGCAATGGCAATTCGGTCACCGGTTTACCAGAGAACTACGAGTCAGATCACATTCACGTCCGTGCATTGGTGGTCAGCGACTATTCAGAAGAATACTCTCACTGGAATGCCAATCGCTCTTTGGCTCAGTGGCTGAAGGACGAAAAGACCGTCGGCATTGAGGGCATCGACACCCGCGAACTCACCAAGATCCTTCGCGAAAAGGGTTCGATGAAGGGCAAGATCACCATTGATGGTGGCGAAGACATTGAGCTCGAAGATCCGAATCTCGTCAATCAGGTGGCCATCGTTTCGACCAAGGAAGTGATGCACTTCGGCAATGGCGCGAAGAAGGTTTGTCTCATCGACATGGGTGTGAAGTACAACATCATCCGCGAGCTCCTCAAGTACGATGTCTCGATTACCGTCACCCCTTGGGATTGCGACTTCAATGCTATGGGTGAGACCTTCGACGGCCTCTTCATCTCTAACGGTCCTGGCGACCCTAACCTCTGTGGTGCGACCGTCAAGCACGTGCAGGAGTTCATGAAGACCGGCAAGCCTATCTACGGCATCTGCATGGGCAACCAGATCCTCTCTCTTGCCGCTGGTGCTAAGGTCAGCAAGCTCAAGTACGGCCACCGTGGACACAATCAGCCAGTGCAGCTTTGCAAGGACGGCAAGCCAACCGAGAAGTGCTACATCACCTCACAGAACCACGGCTTTGCAGTCGATAACGACACCATCCCTGAGGGTTGGGAGCCACTCTTCATCAACATGAACGACGGTTCGAACGAGGGTATCCACCACAAGACCATGCCTTGGTTCTCGGCTCAGTTCCACCCAGAGGCATCGTCTGGCCCTACTGATACTGAGTATATTTTTAGCGAATTCTTTAATCTCCTGTAAGGGGGACCCACCCCAACCCTCCCTCATAGGGAGGGGGAAAAATAGTTACAAACCCATTAGAAAAAAGACTATGACACAAGATAGTAACTTTAATAACACCCTCCCTATGAGGGAGGGCACGGGGAGGGTCCGCAAGGTCCTCTTGCTCGGTTCCGGCGCCCTCAAGATCGGCGAAGCCGGTGAGTTCGACTACTCAGGTTCTCAGGCCTTGAAAGCATTGAAGGAGGAAGGTATCGAGTCGATCCTGATCAACCCAAACATCGCCACCGTACAGACCTCTGAGGGTGTGGCAGATCGCGTATATTTCTTGCCAGTCACCCCATATTTCGTCGAGAAGGTCATCCAGAAGGAGCAGCCAGACGGCATCCTCCTCAGCTTCGGCGGCCAGACAGCACTCAACTGTGGCGTCAAGCTCTACGAGAGCGGCATCCTTGAGAAATACAACGTTCAGGTGCTCGGTACCCCAGTTCAGGCCATCATCGACACCGAGGATCGCGAGCTCTTCGTTGAGAAGCTCGACGAGATCAACGTCAACACCATCAAGAGCCACGCCTGCAACACCCTCGAAGAGGCAAAGGCAGCAGCCAAGGACCTCGGTTATCCGGTCATCATCCGTGCAGCTTACGCGCTCGGCGGCTTGGGTTCTGGTTTCTGCGACGATGAGCAGCAGCTCGAAGTCATCGGCAACAAAGCATTGAGTTTCTCGCCACAGATCCTCGTCGAGAAGTCGCTCAAAGGCTGGAAGGAAGTCGAGTATGAGGTGGTGCGCGATAAGTACGACAATTGTATTACCGTATGTAATATGGAGAACTTCGACCCGCTTGGCATCCACACCGGTGAGTCGATCGTCGTGGCTCCATCACAGACGTTGAGCAATCGCGACTATCACAAGCTTCGCGAGCTTTCGATCAAGATCATCCGCCACATCGGCATCGTGGGCGAGTGTAACGTGCAGTACGCTTACGACCCTAATAGTGAGGACTATCGCGTCATCGAGGTCAACGCCCGTCTGTCGCGCTCTTCGGCTCTTGCCTCTAAGGCAACCGGCTACCCTCTCGCCTTCGTTGCTGCCAAGCTCGGCTTGGGTTACGGCTTGTTCGAGCTCAAGAACTCGGTTACCAAGACCACCTCGGCATTCTTCGAGCCAGCACTCGACTACATTGTCTGCAAGATCCCACGTTGGGACCTCGGCAAGTTCCAGGGCGTCGATCGCGAGCTCGGTTCTTCTATGAAATCCGTCGGCGAGGTTATGGCCATCGGCCGCACCTTCGAGGAGGCTATCCAGAAGGGTCTTCGCATGATCGGCCAGGGCATGCACGGCTTCCTTGAGAACAAGGTATTGCAGATCGATGACATCGACAAGGCCCTCCGTGAGCCAACCGACAAGCGCGTCTTCGTCATCTCGAAGGCCATGAAGGCTGGCTATACCGTCGATCAGATCCACGACCTCACCAAGATCGATAAGTGGTTCCTGCAGAAGCTCATGGGCATCGTCAAGACCGACAATGAGCTCCAGCAGTACGACAACATCAAGGACGTGCCTGCCGCTCTCCTCCTCGAAGCCAAGCAGAAGGGATTCTCTGACTTCCAGATCGGTCGCGCATTGCTCAAGGGCAATATGGCCGAAGAGGCTGAGAAGGAGATTCTGGAGGTCCGCGCCCGTCGTAAGGAGCTCGGCATCGTGCCTGTGGTCAAGCAGATCGATACCCTCGCGGGTGAGTTCCCAGCTCAGACAAACTATCTGTACCTTACTTATAATGGTGTGGCACACGATATTGACTATACAACTCCTCACTCCTCACTCCTCACTCCTAACTCCAACGAGGCTGTCATCGTGTTGGGAAGTGGCGCTTACCGCATCGGCTCTTCCGTCGAGTTCGACTGGTGTTCGGTCAACGCCCTCACCACCGCTCGCAAGCAGGGCTATCGCTCGGTCATGATCAACTACAACCCTGAGACTGTTTCGACCGACTATGACATGTGCGACCGCCTCTACTTCGACGAATTGACCTTCGAGCGTGTCATGGATATCATCGACCTCGAGCAGCCACATGGCGTGATCCTCTCGGTGGGTGGTCAGATCCCTAACAACCTGGCCATGCGCCTCGACGAGCAGAAGGTACCTATCCTCGGCACTCAGGCGAAGTATATCGACAATGCGGAGGATCGCCAGAAGTTCTCGAGCATGTGCGACCGCATCGGTGTGGTGCAGCCGGCGTGGAAGGAGCTCACCAACATGGACGATGTCAACGAGTTCATCGCCAAGGTCGGCTTCCCTGTGCTTGTCCGTCCGTCATACGTCCTCTCGGGTGCGGCCATGAACGTCTGCTCTAACCAGGACGAGCTCGTGCGCTTCCTCCAGATGGCGGCCAACGTCAGCCAGAAGCATCCGGTGGTCATCTCGCGCTTCATCGAGGGTGCCAAGGAGATCGAGATGGATGCCGTGGCCGACAAGGGCGAGATCGTGGCTTACGCCATCTCTGAGCACATCGAGTATGCGGGTGTTCACTCGGGCGATGCCACCATCCAGTTCCCTCCTCAGAAGCTCTATGTCGAGACCGTCCGCCGTATCAAGAAGGTGGCCAAGAAGATTGCGGCCGAGCTGCACATCTCGGGTCCGTTCAACATCCAGTTCATGGCGCGCGACAACGACATCATGGTCATCGAGTGCAACCTCCGTGCTTCGCGCTCGTTCCCATTCGTCTCT
>JAZRXZ010000128.1:0-83971 GCA_045600445.1 Bacteroidales bacterium
GGCGCATCTGCAAAACCCTGTGTTTAACCCCAAATCGTAAAGAGTCGATATAAGAAGAACTTGACATCGACTACACCATGCAGTTGAGCACGGAAAGCTTTGATTTTGGAGTTGAGTGATTCTGCTGAAGCATTAGTCTCACGGTGGAGGAAATAATTGAGGATTTCCCCCTGTCGCTCGAAGATAGTAGCGGCTACAGTATTGAAGTTCTTATCATCAAACTCCGTAACTTCATTAAACCACTCTCCGAGACTTTCTTTGCCGGACTCTACGGTAGCGTTCCGCTTGCTGAATATCATTCGCAGGCCATGAGCCAGGCCATAGGCGGTTTTGATGTCCGGGTAACGCTCGAACAGAAGTCTGGCTCGGGTCTGCTGGCTTTCTGTCCATTTCTCGGAAGAAACAGACAACAGGTAGCGGCTGCGGGTCAGAAGTTCAGGAAGTGTATCCCCGTTCGCAAGACGCTCCGGCTTATACTGCTCGTTGGCACGGTTGGGTTTTCGGCCCCGGTTTGATTTCTTTTTGCCTTCGGCCTTGAGCTTGGCAGCATATAGCTTGCGCTGCTTTGCATTCTTCTTGTTGCGGTGCTTGAATTGCTCTCTGGCCTCTACTTCAGCCCTGTGTGCTTCGTGCTTATGCTTGATGCGCAGTTGCTGGACAGGCTCAAGCACCTCCTTCATCACATGGAAGCGGTCAATGGTGATGGTGGCATAGGGAAAGCACTCCTGCACAATGGCATGCATGCTTTCAGAGAAATCCATCGTAACCTCCAGTACTTTCGCACGTTCGTACCACAGGATGGTCTTCAAGGCTCTGACGACATCTTCAATCCTTGTTCCCTTGACCATGGCGATAATAGATCCTTTACGGCCATGTGCATCCTTATTGGATACTATGGTGTAAAGCTCGCCATCGGACAATGCAGTCTCATCTATGCTGACACGGGGTCCGATGTTCTTGTAGTTCACTACCCATTGCTCTGCATGTGAGAGTGGAGCCCAATGTCGGAAGTCGCTCAGATGCTCCTTATATGCTCGCTCGAACTGATCTCCGTCGATATGGAAAAACTTCTCAAGAGAGCGGGCCGTAATCGGGTATGTGTCCAAATATTTTTTTTAAGCGCTCGGCATAATCTTTCGACATGCGAGTGCCCTTGGCTTTCAGATCCCAGTCATTCGATACGGTCTTGCCTTCTGGTGTCTTCCATCTGCGACGGCGTATGTGAAGCTGACATTTCTTGTCTCTGATTGGATAATCCTGCACGATTTGCTCATTGTAGAAGCCATTGGGTATAAGGTCTCCTCTGGCTTCTTCGGCAAAATCCAGTTCATCAAGATGTAGGTGAATGACTTCTTGACCATCTTTGTTTGTACTTGTATGTACTTTAACCAGATCAAAGCAATCTGCTATCTCGGCTGGTAGCAATAACTTGAATAGTTCTTCGTAGGTGCTCATCTCGCTTCTTGATTTTGATGCCGCAAAGATAAGTATTCTTTTTGAACTATCAAAGTATTTCATATCATATTACAAACACTGGGTTTTGCAGGTGCCCCCTTATTTTGCTATCTCTCACTATTATTTTTTGCAGTTCAATAAAAATTTCCTCCCTTTTTTGATGATTTTTTGCCTTGAAAATTGACTGATATTTAAAAAGTTATTATCTTTGCATCACTTATACTAATAAATGAAAACTCAATTTGTCGATTTACTCTAGATTCACACAAATTGGTATAGTAGATTTTCTGAAATTTATCAATTAAATAGTTAATACACATTTTATGAAAAAAACTCTTTGTCGTGGGCTTATTGCCTTCTCTTCTCTCGTGGCTCTGGTTTCTTGTCAGGACTACGATGGCGGTTTTTCTAATGATCTCATTAAGAAAGCAGAATACGCCAAAGATTTCGAAAAAACTTTTGGAACTCCTGACATTAATCAGGATTGGTCAATGGCCGCTGTAATTAGTGCTAACGTAAATATCGCTAATGCAGAAGGAGCAACTCTCTACATTCTCACAGCAGCGCCATCATCACCAGATTGCCGTGTTTTAGCTCAACGAGTTATTGATGGTAGTGCAATCTCCTTTAATGCAGTGAAGGGATCGTCTTCTGTTTATGCTCTTCTAACGTCTTCTGATGGCAAATCTCTTTTTAGTGGTGATTGTGTTATTCTTGACGGCATTGTAAACATTGGTAACAATAGCAACACTCGCGCAACTGGCGGTATTACTATTGCAGGTACTGAGATCCTTAGCTTCGGAGATTATAACAAGTACGGTAATTGGCTTGCTTCTAATCATAGCAATATGACGGAGGAGGCTTGGATGGCTCAACAATATGAAGGTGGTTGGCTTCCTCAAGAATACACAGGAGATGCCGAACCACATACTAAAGTAATGATCGATGATTATAACTATAAAGTATGTTCAGAATACAATGGAAAAAAATACTTGATTGATGCTTACCATTTTAATTTCACCACAAAGATAACCCTTACATATCTTGATGGAAAGTCTGTAGTTGATGCCGATTCTTGGATAATCAAAGATAATGCAGGTCTCTTTGGTCCTAACATGTTCTTCCAGGAACAACTTGAGTATTATTCTGATACGAAAGCGGAATTGTACGGCGAGACCCTTGCTGCCAAGCTGTCAATGCTCAACGCTATTGAGAAGGGATTCACTGTTACATCTACGGGTGAGGGTAATGGCGAGATTCATGTGCCATTCATTTATGGTGGTACCGGCAATAATAACATGCTTGGATATTTCTATTATCCAGCAAATCAACCAATGGGAGACTTTACTAAATATCCTCATTTTATCTTAATTGATGATGCTAACCCAGGTCGCAACCTAAAGTGGAGCACAGGAGCTGGTATTGGTGGACAAGAGCTTTCAAACCTCATGGCTCAAACCGCTATGGAGACATTGCTGGAAGATGAGCGTAAGGTCGTAGGTACAGATCACACCCTTGCCTTCTTTGGTGAAAATTATGATCAGGCAGGAACGACAAAGTTCCCCGCTGGTTACAATATCGTTTTCTTCTTGGCTCCTGGTATTAGAAATGCTGCATACAATGGAGGTGGGCAGACTTACAACTTTACTTATGCTCTTCCTGATCTGAATGCTCAAATTGGCAAGATGTATACTCATTCAGCTCGTAATGGAGGTAATGTTTCTTCAAATGGATGCACTCAGGGTTATGACACTGACGTCAAAACCAGTAATGGCGGTGCTGTCAAGGCTGTGGCTTGGAAGTATAACGGTAAGGTCTATATGGGCTTCGAAGATGGCGGTCAGGATGAGGATTTGAATGACTTGATGTTTTTGATTGAAGGTAAGTTCTGCACTGAAGATATTCTTACTTTCTACGATATCAAATGGCACCTCAATACTAATCCTGCTATCCATACAGATGACGATCTCCATTCATCTGAAATCGGCAAGATGGAGGGTGAAACATATACTCAGCCTTTGAATCCAATTGACCCAACAGGACAAGGCCGTGAATTCCTCGGTTGGTCTCTTGATCCAAATGCAACTAGTGGAGATATGACAATCCCTGAGTCTAGCAGAGTTACTCCTAACCATGATGTATGCTATTTTGCAATCTGGGAACCTTCTGAAGATCCTACTCCTACCCCAGTTGCATCATGGGTAATCGCTTGCGAGGACTTGGGAGGTGATTTCGACTATGACTTCAATGACCTTGTATTTGCAATTCGTCTTAACCCAATTGCAGGAACTAATACTGCAAACCTTGAACTCATCCCTCTTGCAGCAGGTGGTACTCTTGAGGCTCATGTCCTTTACAATAACAATGAGGTAGGCGAAATTCATGCAATGCTTGGTGGTGGAACTAATTATTCATCAATTATCAATGCATCAGCTGGTTCTTCTGTTAATGGTGGTAGTCCTGTTGTCATGGCTTCTTCTATTGATGCCAATACAGATATTAATGGAGCACTTGCTAAGATATCGATTGTTGTAAAGCAGAAGGATGGTGACGCTTCAACTAATACGTACATCTCTACTAATGGTCACCCAGCTAGTGCTACTCCTCAGATGATGCTCCTTCCTGGTGGATGGTGCTGGCCTTCTGAGAACAATATGATTACAAATGTTTATGAGAGTTTCTCTACTTGGGTACAGAACTCAAAGACAGCAAATTGGGCAATTAAGGCTAATGCAGATTATGTAACCAACTTGCTCCCATAATGAATATGTTAAAAGGGTCGTGGGGACAGAGATGACCCACTTCTACAACCATTTTATTAATAAAGTTCACCAGCGGCAAGCATATTATATATGTTTCCGCTGGTGATTTTCTTTCACTTTCAAACTGCGCGAACCCTCCCGATTCGGGTGTGGTTATAAGGGTAAGGCGCGATGAAAGAGAAAGCGGAGAGACAGTCTGAATGCAAGATGTCCCTTCCTACATCGTGAAAGCTGACATCGCGTACGTAATGTCAGCTTCCACGATATATGAATCTAACACTAGGGACGTAGTGTTAAGTTCCACGACCATGGCATCCTTTCCACTGTACCGTGTAGAGGATGCCTGTATCAATTAAGGGATCGCACGGATTCGTGTGATCCCTTCTTCCATCAAAGATATTGACACCTGGAACCAAATGTCAATAGAACACAATAGCAATAAGGGGAGTAGCAGTGCGAAGAAACATTATCTCCGCTTGAGCCACAGAGAGAAGAAATGGTTGTAGATAATGTAGCCTTCGGAGCTGCGATAGACGTGCTCGTTCTGCATCAGTGTGCGGAGTGAGGTGTTTACGCTACTTGTGGCGCGAAGGCCGTATCTTGACAGGAAGTCTGCGCTATTGATCTCGCTGACACAGCCTTCTTTGGCAATGGCTTTCAGAAGTCTGACACAGCCTGGAGAATAGCTTTCGAGAATCATGTTGAAAGCTTCGGAAGATTCGATGATCAGTTCGTTGATGGCGTAGTCAAGCAGGGAGTTGTTGATAGGCTGCCAATAGGAATAGAGGCGGTTAAGTACCGTCTGGACGTACCAAGTGTGCCCTCTCATAATGGAATAGAGTTCATGAAATACTTCCTGTGGTAGGGGCCTGTCGTGTTTGGTAAAGAATGGCGCTGCGAACTGATAGTAATCTGTCTCGTTGATAGGACCAAGAGACATGAGTTGTGTGCTCTGATAGAATGGACGCTTGGCGCTGAGGAACATTTCGCTCATCAGATGCTGCCGGCTGCCGGCGTAAATGAACTGCGTATTGGGGATGAACTGTATATAGGAACGCAGTAGAGCTTCAACGCCTTGCTCGGGATATTCATTGATCTGCTGGAACTCATCGATGGCTACAATGCAACGGAGTTCACTTGTGGCTAGATAGTCGAAAATCTCTTTCAATGTTGCCTCTTCATTGTGAGGCATGACCTCTACTGAGAATCTTGGTGTGCCGCTTTCTGCATCGAATGACATAACAGGCCTGCAACTCTTCAGAATCTGTGTGACGCGAGAAAGCGCTTTTTGAGGAGCAGATTCAAGTGTGCCAAGAATCGAAGCTGCCAGCTTTTGAATCAGGTCATTAAGGTTCTGTGTAGAGAAGATATCTATATAATAGGTCTTGATCTCAGGATTTTCATGGCTCAACTGGTAGAAGACATTCTTGATCAATCCGGATTTGCCCATACGACGTGGCGCTATCAAGGTCACATTTCTACCATTGAAAAGAGCCTGTTTCATCTGTGAGGTTTCTTGCTCTCGGTCACAGAAATATTCAGGGCTGTAATAGCCCTCGATGAGGAACGGATTGAGTGGCTTCATACTTGTTATGTCTTAAAAAACTATTGCGTGATTTGCGTTGCGTAAATTACGCTGCGCAAATCACGCTGCAAAAATGAGTTTTTTTTCCGAGATTACCAAATAATCTGCGAAAAAAATGCAAATTTCGGCCAATTATTCCTCCACGAGCTGCAGTACGCGGCTGGCCCAGTCGTTCTGCTTGTTATAGTCGACGATGTGGGTGTATGGGAACTCTACGCCATTCTGCATGAGGTAAGCACCGCTGTAGGTCTTGCCCTCGATAGGGAGAGGCTCGTTGTCGATGCGGTTGAGCTCATGGATGGTGTAATACTTGGCAGGATCGAGACCGGCCATCTTGACGCGTGGGAGGTGCTGATTCTTGAAGGTCTCGAGCTTCCACCAGAAGAAGACAGCCTGGGTCTTGTCCTCGCTGACGTACATCTCTGAGGCGAGGTTGTCGCCCTTGTATGGAGAGTGGAGGCGGTAGAGGTCGCCGAACTGGATGACAGGGCGAACCTTCTTATAGTCGGTGATGGCCTGACGGCAGAGCGCCTTCTCCTCGTCGGTCATATTCTTTGGCTGGATCTCCATGCCGAGGCGGCCAGACATGGCCACGTCGCAACGGAGCTTGAGCGAGGTGGTGCGGAAGACAGCGTGGTTTGGCACGGCTGAGATGTGCGAAGCCATGGCGATGGCTGGGAAGAAATACGAGGTGCCCCACTGCATGCGGACGCGCTGCAGAGCGTCGGTATTGTCACTCACCCAGAATTCATCGAAGTAAGGCAAGAGGCCATAGTTGGCACGGCCACCCCCCGAAGCGCAATCCTGGATGATGACATCAGGATACTTGGCACGGATACGCTCGCAGGTCTTGATGAGGCCTTCGTGATACTTAATATAAAGGTGTGACTGCTCGTCTTTAGGCAGGTACTGCGAACCGTGGTTCATGACAGGAGCGTTGGCGTCCCACTTGATATACGCGATCTCTGGGTACTTGCTGAGGAGGTCATCGACAATGCCGAAGACGAAGTCCTGCACCTTAGGATTGGCCATGTCGAGGACAACCTGTGTGCCGCCACGACCGAGGACAGGCTCGCGGCCAGGAGCCTTGAGGATCCAGTCTGGATGCGCCTCGTAGAGCTCTGAGACGGTGTTGGCCATCTCTGGCTCGATCCAGATACCGAACTTCACGCCATTCTTCTTAGCGTCGCGGAGGAGGCCAGGAATGCCATCAGGGAGCTTGCGGGTGTCAACGACCCAGTCGCCGAGCGAAGAGTTGTCGACGGCGCGAGGATACTTGTCGCCGAACCAGCCATCGTCCATGACGAAGAGTTCGCCGCCCATCGAAGCGATGTCGTGCATCATCTGATCCATGCCAGGCTGGTTGATGTCGAAGTAGACACCCTCCCACGAGTTGAGGAGGATCATGCGCTCCTGATTGCCGTGACGGAGCTGGTACTTACGCGCCCACTTGTGGAAGGCCTGGCTGGCGCCATTGGTGCCGCGCTCAGAGTAGGTGAGGGCAGAGTGTGGGGTGGTGAAGGTCTCGCCTTTCTTGAGGTGATACTCGCTATTGTCTGGGTTGATACCGGCGAAGTACTGGTGATAGTCGCTCTCATCAGTGTCGATCTTGATGCTGTAATTGCCACTGTAGCAGAGGGCTGCGCCGATGACGCGGCCTTCGTTCTCACGGGCAGGACCATCGAGCGAGAGCATGATCTCGTTGCGGTCCATAGTGGCATTGCGCGCACCGTCCTTGTTCTTGATGACGAGCATGCCATTGTCGAGCTTGCTCTCTATGAGCTGCGCCTCTGAGGCCCAGGATCCGTGGAAGTGAGTGGCGTGGACGTCGCCACGACGGACGTAGAGAATCGGGTTGTAGAACTGGGTGAGCGTGACGGTCTGCTTCTCGCCATTGGTGATATCCGTCCAGGTCTCGATCATGTCCACGTCGTCGTACGCAATATAATAAAGGTTGACGGTGGTCGGGTAGAGCGGATCCTTGAGGGTGATGGTGAGCTGCTCGCCGGTGCGTGCTGCACCGTTAGGAGCGGTGTCCTTGAGATTCTGTACTTTGTAATCGGTAATCAGTAATTGGGTGGACATATTGCCATCAGCGTGGCGCATGGCCAGACACACCTCGTTCTGCGTGTGGGTAGCACCATAGGCCGGGTAGAGGTCGGAGCGGCTCCAGTTGTCGTCTTTGATGCGCAGGAGATTCTCGATGTCGAGGCTCTTGAGCGACTGACCATAGTAGAGGAACTGTGGCTCCTGACCCTGGTTGAGCTCGAGGACGAGGCTGTTGTTAGGAGTGCGGAGCTCGACTTTTTCTGCAAATGCAATTGAAAAATTAGCAGCGGAGAAAAGTACCGCTGCTAAAAATGGTTTATTAATCTTCATTTGTATGATGATTTATTTCTTCAATGGGAAGATATAAGCCAACCAGCCCATGACGAGAGCGATGGCTGCTGGGATGATAGAGAACATCGACCAAACCATGGTCTTGACTGACTCCTCGTCGGTGATGGTGACGATGGTTTCGCCAGTAGCAGGATCGGTGCTTGAGACAAGGCCTGCCATACCGAGCAACATAGCGATGAGCGAACCTGAGATAGCGCCACCGAACTTCTGTGCCATAGTAGCAGAAGAGAAGATAAGACCAGTAGAAGAAACGCCGTCGCGCTCGGTAGCGTAGTCAGAAACGTCGGCATACATCGACCAGAGCAATGGAGAGTAGAGGCCTGCACCTACTGAAGTGAGGATAGAAACCAGAATCATCAGCCAGATGTACGAAGGATCCATAGGGATGAAGAAGTACAAAACTGAGGTGACGCAGCAGATGACTGACGACCAGACGAATGCCATGCGCTTTGAGCCGATCCAACGGGTGAAGGCTGGACAGACGCCACCGAAGATCATGCAGGTAACCTCGCCAATGGCCATGAAGACGGTGAAGTTGATGATGAAGCTGCCGAGGGTGATGTCGCCATTCAAGCAGTAGGTGAACATGTAACCAGCTACAGCATAGCGGAAGCCATTGAAGAAGTTGGTGCAGACAGCCACGGCTGTCATGAGGAGCCAAGGCTTGTTGGTAATCAAGTTCTTATACTGCTTGAAAGAGAACTTCTCAGGACGGATGTTCTTGACGCGCTCCTTGGTGAGGAGGCCACATAACAGAGTCATGAGCGCTGCAATCAGACCAAAGACAGCGCCGAGGACAGCGTACTGGTGAGACTCAGTGCCACCTACCATCTTCTGGAGGTAAGGGAATGAGAGCAGGGTGATGAAGCCCATGGCGTATGCGCCAACCATACGATAAGAAGAGAACTCGTTCTTCTCATTGTCGTCAGAAGTCATCACACCGAGGAGCGAACCGTAAGGTACGTTGACCAGCGTATAGACAGCCATCATGAGCAGATAGAAGGTATATGCCCAGATGCGCTTGCCTTCAGGACCGAGGTCTGGGGTGAAGAGCAGACAGGCAAAGATGAGGCCGAAAGGAATCGAGCCGAAGATAAGCCAAGGACGATAGGTGCCCCAGCGTGACTGTGTACGGTCAGCGATGGTGCCCATGAGTGGGTCAGTGACTACGTCGAACATACGAGCGATGAGCATCAGGGCTGCAGCATCGGCAAACGAGAGTCCGAAAACGTTGGTAAAGAAGATAGGGAAGGCGGTAGACATGATCTTCCATGTGATACCACCTGAGCCGGCGTCACCGAGGGCGTAGCCGATTTTTTCTGTAATACTTGCCATTTGGTAATAGGTATTTAGAGTTTATAATTTTTCAAGGTAGAATAATACGCTGCAAATATATAAAATTTTCGGCAAACAGACAAATATCTAATATAAATAATGTCTTTTTTGCCGAAAATAAAACTTTTTGTATTTCAATTACCTGATATGTGCGGTCAGGAAAGTTGCATTGCCGAAGATGTAAAGCACGTTCTCAGAGGCTGGTACAAGCAGGGTCTCGCCCTGGCGGACCTTCACTCCGTTGATGTTGGCTTCACCCCAGAGGCAGACGACTACAACGAATGAATCGCAGTGGAAATCGATCTGCTGTGCTACCTGTACGACGACGCGGTGCACGACGAAGTAAGGGCAGTTGATGAGCTGTGAGGTCGGCTGGGTACTGTCGTATGAGGTGCGGTACTCTGGCCAGACCTGATAGTCGATGGCGTCCTTGGCCTGCTCGATGTGCAGCTCGCGTGGCTTGCCATGAGCATCTTTGCGACCAAAGTCATAGACGCGGTAGGTGATGTCCGATGTCTGCTGGATCTCAGCGAGGAAGCAACCCGCACCGATAGCGTGCAGACGGCCAGCAGGGAGGAAGAAGAGGTCTCCCTGATGCGCCTCGTGAGTGGCAATGACGTTGGCCATAGGGTTCTCCCCCTCTTTGGTCTCGGTGGTCACCATCTGCTCGTAGTCGTCTGGTGTGATGCTTTTCTTGAGACCGGCATAGATCTTAGCGCCTACGTCGCTCTTGATGACGTACCACATCTCGGTCTTACCCGCACAGCCGTGGCGCTCCATGGCCATCTTGTCATCTGGATGCACCTGGATGCTGAGGTCCTGGCGAGAGTCGATGAACTTGACGAGCAATGGGAACTTATTACCAAAACGCTTATAGACCTTGTTGCCGATGAGCAGGCCTTTGTACTTGTCAATGAGTTCGGTGAGGGTCAATCCTACATCCACGTCATCAATCAATCCGCGCTCGATGGCCACACTCTCATGGCCTGATACGCCGCTGATCTCCCAGCTCTCGCCGATGTTTGGCTGAGCAGTATATATACCTTTAAAAGGAGCAATCTGGTAGCCGCCCCACAAGGTGGTCTTCAGGTACGGCTCAAACTTATATGGTTTCATATTCTCTCAATTAACTCCAATGCCATGCGGCTGTTGTGATACGGACACTTCCAGAATCCCGCATGGTCATCGGTCTTGTTGATATTGCGCTGAGGATCACGGCTCCAGTACCACTCACCGAGCTCATGGTCGATGAGGTTGTCCTTGATGTATTGCCATGCATTGAGACATTTCTGGAGTGCCGTCTCGTCGCCAAAGTGCTGGTAGATGTTGTAGAAACCTACGACGGCCTCGGCCTGTACCCACCAGTGGCGGTCATCATCGACGTGACCGGTGTCAACATTGGCCTCGTGAGTCATGCTGCCATCGGCATTAAGGCCCTTCTCGCTGGCTGTAGCTACGAGCTGTACGATAGGTTCGACCTTAGCGAGGACTTCCTTGTCACCGAGGACGAGTGCGGCTTCGTGCATGAGCCATGAGCACTCGATGTCGTGGCCGTAAGACTCAAGCCAGCCAGCACCACGGGTCCAATCCATCTCGAAGAAGAGGTCGAGGTGGTGGGTCTCAGGATTGAGGATGCGGTCGGTGAAGATGTCGATGAGGTTGCGCAGAGCAGACTTGACAGCTTGTAACTCCTCATTTCTCACTCCTAACTCCTCACTCTTCTCGCACATCAAGCGGTAGAGGTTGGTATAAGGCTCAATGATGTGAAGATGGGTGTTCTGCGACTTCGGATAGTTGGCATCAAGGTCAGAGAGACGCATATCGGCAATGTCCTGCCAGTCACGTGTCTGTGCTTCGATGTAGCCATTGTTCTGAGTGTCAAAGCTGTGCTCCTCGATGCAGTAGAAGAGCTTCATTGCCTCATTGTATGCCTGCTGATCACCAGTCGCACGAGCATATTCGGTCAAGCCATAGATGACAAAGCCGATGGCGTAGAACTGCTTCTTCGTGTCCTTAGGCTGGCCGAGATAGTCGAGGCACCAATAAGCACCGCCGAACTCAGGATCGATGAAGTATTTGAGGATATAGTCCTTGGCACGGGTGGCAGCATCGAGATATTCCTGCTTGCCAAGCACGCGATAAGCAGCAGAGAAGGCCCAGAGGATGCGGGCGTTGAGGATACAGCCTTTATCTGCCTCCTTGACCAAAGTGCCGTCACCCTTCATCTGGCCATAGAAACCGCCCTTCTCGCGATCCTGCATGTTGTTGAGCCAGAAAGGCAGGATGTTGTTCTCGACAACATCCTGCATCTGGGTTTTTAATAGGGATATGATAGAGCTATTCATTAATTCTAAAGAAAAAATGATTTATTTGCCTAAGAAGGCAAGATTCTTATCGATGAGCTCGTTGCGAGTCTTTACGCTCTCGCCGGTAGTGAACTTGTCGGCAGGCGTGTTCATGCAGTAATCGACGAGCTGACCGATGGTAGAAGTAGCTACGTGCATGCGGGTATCGCTCGAAGCGTAGTAGATGAATACCTGCTCGTCCATCTCGTGCATAGCGTTGCCAGCCACATCCTTATCGTCATTGTTTGGCTTAGCCACCCAGCCGTTGGTGAAGAGCACGTTCATGACGTCGCCGATATACTCGCCATCCTTTGGCACCATGAAGGCGCCGCCTGGCTGAGCGATGACCTGGGTAGGATCCTCGAGCGAGGTCATATACATATATAATACGTAGCGGAGACCTGAAGCGCAGCCACGTACGCCATGAGCGAGGTGGAGCCAGCCCTTAGGAGTCTTGAAAGGATGAGGACCCTCACCGTTCTTTACCTCCATGATGGTGTGGTAGTGACGTGCGTTGATAATCTTCTCCTCCTTGACAACAGCATGCTCGATGTCATCGACCAAGGCCCAGCCGATACCGCCACCAGAGCCAGCGTCGATAAAGCCATCCTGTGGACGGGTGTAGAGTGCATACTTGCCATCTACGAACTCTGGGTGCAGTACGACGTTGCGCTGCTGTGAGTTCGATTTGAGGTCATCGAGACGCTCCCAGTTGATGAGATCCTTGGTGCGAGCTATGCCACAGGTAGCGGTTGCTGCAGAGAGGTTGCCTGGCTGAGAGTCGTCGTGACGCTCCACGCAGAAGAGACCGTAGATCCAGCCATCCTCGTGCTGGGTGAGGCGCATGTCATAGACATTGGTCGCCTCGGCAGCAGGAGACTCCTTGAGCGGAGAGGTCTTTGCTTCTGGCATAGTGATCGGATGATTCCAGAAGCGGAAGTTGTCGACGCCGTTGTCTGACTCGGCTACGGCGAAGAACGACTTACGGTCATCACCCTCGACACGAACTACGAGGTGATACTTGCCATTGAGAAAGATAGCGCCAGAGTTGAGAGTGGCATTGATGCCAAGGCGCTCCATGAAATAAGGATTAGTAGCTGGGTTAAAATCATAACGCCAGACAAGTGGTGCATGAGCGGCAGTGAGAATCGGATTTTCGTAACGGCAGATGATGCCGTTGCCCTCAATAGGAGTATTCTTTTTGGTCAAGAGCGCTTCGTGCTGCGCCTCGACATAAGCTTTGCGTTCAGAGAAGTTCATTTTAAAATACTTATTATTGGATTTCTTTCAAGAACAAAGTATTGTCTTCATTATAGAATTTCATGAAGTCCTCTGCGGTAGGAGCGTCCTTTGAAGCTCCGAAGTGCTCCTTAGCAGCGTTGCGCCAAGGCAGGCAGTAGCAGATAGGATACTTTGATGCGATAGGATGGAAGACACGGGTCCACCAGTCAGGGATATCAGAGTTGACACGGCCACACTCGGTGACTGCGATGAGCATTGGATGATCCTTCACATAGTCCATCATCAGGTCGAGACCATAGTTGAGCTGCATCTTGAAGTCTTCTTCTGTACCCCACTGATAAGCATCGACGCCGAAGAGCTGCACACGGTCATCGCCAGGCCAGCGCTCCAGGAGGTGCTCAATGCTGCGTGGACTTGGAGAGTAGCTCCATACGAACATACCAGGGTGCTTCTCGTTCATGAAGTCCTGAGTCATATTCCAGAGAGCCTTGTATTCCTCGTTGGTGCAGTTGGCCTCACCCCACCAGAACCAGTTGCCGGTATTCTCGTGCCAAGGACGGAAGATGACAGGGATCACGTCGCCTTCAGGAGTCTTCAGTCCGTCCATGAAAGTAGAGACACGGTCGAGCCAGGTCATCATCTTCTCATGTACTTCGCCACCTTCGAGGGTTGAAGCTACGGTATGCTTAGGGTCGATGAGCTGATCGGCAGGAGTGTCGGCAGCCAGCGCCTCGGCATATTCCTTGAGGTCGCTCTCAATCCACGCGGTCTTTCCGTTGAGTGGATTACGAGGATGCCAAGAGATAGTGATGATACCGCCACGCATGTGATGCTTGATAATCTCCTCCTGCATCCAGTCGAAAGGAACAGAGTCGAGGTTCTTGAGGTCGCCCATCTCAATGCCACCGAGCTCGAAGCCCATGACGGCAGGATAGTCGCCTACGAGTTCCTTGGTGTCAGAGCGGTCGTTGCGCTCCCACTCCCAGGTAATGCCATAGAATGGATCGTCCTGGTGGCCATACATGTAACCATGATTGCGGAGAGTATCCATACGAGCCAGCAATGACTCGGCTGGAGTTGCGACTTCTGTCTCAGTAGGCTGCTGCTTGGTGCAAGAGACCATGGCAGTCAATGCGATTCCTGCAAGGAGGAGAATCTTTTTCATATCAGTTGAGTTGTATTGTTGATGTTTGATGGCGCAAAGATAGATACAATTATATAATACTATTGTGATAATCTTTGCAATTTCGTATACTATTTTGCGAAACGTAAGATTTGTGCATTATTGGATAAAATACGCAAAGAACTTGGGGAATTTACCTATCGGAAACAATTACTTTTCTTCCATTGACGATGATGATAGTGTCTTTTGCATTACCATTGACACGCATGCCGTTGAGGTTGAATTGAAGATTGGTGGTCTGCACGTCGGTATCAATGGTCTCAATGGCAGAGTAATTGTCCCATCCTGGCATACGGTCCAGAGTGATGATTCGCTCGTCTGACATGCACTTCTTCCATTCATCCTTAGAGGTCTGATTGACGAAGCCACCATTCCAGGATTGATACCAAGGCATCCACCATGACCACATGGCTTCCTCGTCGGCCATCTTATCGATGTCAGGGATAGGTCCATTCTCTGCCAGGGTGACAATCTTCTTGCCACTGGTCAATGACTTGAGTTTCTCAAAAGCGTTGAAGTTGCTCGAATAGTCGAACTTATTATTATAGATATCGGTAGAGATGATGTCATAATAATCTTCACCCGGACACCAGGAGAGGTCCAGCTTGTAGTCAGCATTCCAGTCCCAGATTACGTTTCTGACGCCTTTGACCTTGACCATCTCGTCATAAATGAGACGATAGAGTTTGACGTAGGCCTCTGCACCTTGTGTGCCCCACCAGAACCATCCGCCAGGAGCCTCATGCAAAGGACGGAAGATACAAGCCACATCGTCATTCTGCAGGTCGAGGAAATGATCGGCAATGATATCGATGTCTTTGATGATATTCTTGTAGAGGGTTGACGAGGTGTTCCAGCTACCGTCAGCATTCATTGCATCAGTAAACTTGATGTTTGTTTTTTCTGTATAGAAATCACCAGTCTTGCGGCTTGGGTCATGCCAGTGCCATGAAAAGTCAGGGATACCGCCTTCTTTCCAAAGGGCTTTAGCCAAATTGATTATCTTATTGGTATAATCTTTAAACCAATTGTTGCCAGCATCGGTTTCCTTACCAGTAGCATTCATGAAATCAAAGCCGACCAATGCAGGGTATTCGCCAGAAGCGTTATATACGGCTTTTACATCTTCATGATTCTTGATATCTTTTCCGTTGGTATTGTCCATAGAGCCTGTCATCATGCCAGAGATGGTGCGCTTGCCGAAGTTCTCATAAAGGAAATGATAGAGCTTCTGTGCGGATTCAGTAGCCTCTGGAGTGACAGGTGCCGCCGCGATGTCAAACGGAAGGGACGGCGCAGCCTCCTCCAGACGGATATAGTCAATGTTATACCATGTCCAGCTCGGGGTGATGACGAACGTGTTGCTACCTGCTTCGAGGAAGAACGAGCCAATCTCGACCTCTCCGTAATCTTTAGTTTTGAATTGTGCGGTGGCTCCATTTACACTACAGTTGACAATTTTCTCGCCACCGATACCTTCAGCCATAACATAGATAGCATATTTTTTGCGCTCGGCGATGTCTGCTTTGATAGTCAATGACGCAGCACCATCGGTCATCTTGACCGCCTTGCTACCAGAGTATTTATTGTCAGAAACAATCTCGCTTTTGTTGATTGTGCCATCCTCGGCCTCAAATTTGAGTGAGGTATCTTCTGCTTTGAGAAGAGAACACTGCAGAAATAGGAGTAAGGCAAAAGATAGATGTCGCATAGATAATAAGAATAAAATAGTCGTTGTTTGTGTGGCAAAGATAATAAGAAAGTATTACTCTTGCAATATTTTATTTACAAGTGGATAATTAGTGCAAATCATTGGATAAATAAAACAACTGGGTAACGAAAATAAAGCGTGCCAGAGAAAACTGACACGCTTTATTTATAGATTATGTGTAAGGATTACTCGAGAGTAACCTTGGTGCAGACAACATTATCACCGTTGAGGAGGAATGCACCGCCCCACCACTGCTGAGTGAGAGCCGTCTGCAGGATGGCTGCTGTAAGTTCGAGGTCTACAGAACCACCGTGAGCTGCAAGATCCCAGTTGTCCTGGTTGTAGTCGACATAGGTGCCGCCCCAGTGACCTTCGACAATCTGGAGGTTCCAGTTCTCCTCTGTTGGAGTGATGAAGAAGCGGAGAATCTGACCTTCCTTAGCGTTAGCTTCAGCAAGCTCTGCGCCACCATCGCTCAGGATGAATGGCTGGTTACCCCAATCGTCAGCGACAGCCTTGCCTTCCCAGAGGATGGTCTCCTGCGAACCGCCGTCACCGCCGCCGACCCATTCTTCTTTCACCTGATAGATCTCGAGGAGCTTGTAGTCCTGACCTGTGAAAAGGAGATGCTGCTCGTCGAGAAGAGCGAGGAGCGCTGGATCCTTAGAAAGATCAATTTCGACATAGTAGGTGCCATCCTCGTCCTGCTGAACAAGATCATTGAGACTCTCCATGCCCAGGTAGTTGGTGCTCCACCAACCTGTAGTTACACGGAGGTTGACCCAATCTGCATTCTTCTCAATGGCGATGCGGAATGGCTGAGTCTTGAGAATCTCCCACTCTTCCTCGGAGAATGCATAGGTCTCTTCGCCAGAAGAATGAGAAGCGCTTGCGAAGCGACCCTCACCTGACCAAGAAGGAGCAGGGATGGTGCTATGCTCGCCGTTCTTCCAGAAGGTGGTCTTCACAATCTCCATGTGGCCTTCGCCGCCAACCCATTGCTGTTCGAGGGTATAGATGCCGAGGAGCTTGTAGTCCTGACCAGTAAAGAGGAGATGCTGCTCGTCAAGAAGTGCGAGAAGTGCAGGATCGTCCTGGAGGTTCATTTCGACGTAGAAGTTGCCATCTTCATCCTCCTGGACAAGATCGTTGAGACTCTCCATGCCCAGGTAGTTGGTGCTCCACCATCCGGTAGTTACGCGGAGGTTAACCCAATCTGCCAGCTTCTCGATCTCGATACGGAATGGCTTAGTCTTGAGGATCTCCCACTCTTCCTCAGAGAATGCATAAGTCTCTTCGCCAGAAGAATGAGAAGCACTTGCAAAGCGGCCCTCACCTGACCATGATGGAGCAGGGATGGTGCTATGTTCGCCATTCTTCCAGAGGTAGGTCTTGACAGTCTCCCAGTGACCACTCTCAGCTTCCTTAGTTTGCTCGTATTCAAACTCTGGCATAGTGAAACTCTGACCGTCGAAAGTCTTGATAGTGCCAGCAAAAGTACCATTAAAGACTGTGTTTGGTACTTTTAGAACCAGACGGTTTGGAGCAATGCGAGAAAAATCTGATTGTGGTACAGACAGAGGTTCTTCGTTTTCATCAAGAAGTACAATCTCGTTGACAAAGAGGAGATCCTCACCACGGATGGTAATCTCTTCAAGACCATTGACCTTCTCGCCAGGCTGCTTAGAGTAACCAGAGATGACGGTCTTGCCAATGGTAAGAGGAAGACGAGACTCTACGGATTCGCCATTCTTGCCGTGAAGGATAATCTTGCCACCTTCTGTAGGCATACCGGCAGGAACTACAACACGAATCATCTCGTTGGTCACAGGTTCAAATGAACTGACCTTGATGCCGCCAGGGAACTCAATTGCCTCCAGGTCACCAAAACCAGAACCATTGATAGTCATAGGCTGACCTGCCACAACATGGGTTGGAGCAAAGACTTTGATGCCTAATCCTAAATCAGCTGATCCAAGGTCATCGTCGTCACTACATGCAACGAATGCAAGTGAGACGAAGAGGCAAGCAAGGATCGCCTTCATATATTTTAAAATGTTCTTCATAATTTTTCTAAATTATAGATGGAAATCAGGACATCACCAGCCAGGGTTCTGAGTGAGCTTAGGATTCTTCTGAATCTCTGACTGTGGGATTGGGAAGAGGTTGAACTTTTCGTCCCAGTTGCGAGCAATCTTGGTTCGAGTAAGAATAAGACCGCTGCTGATAGAAGCTGCCTCAATGTTTGTGAAGTACTTAGCACCCTTCTTCCAGCGACGTACGTCCCAGAAACGATGGTTCTCGAAAGCGAGCTCCACCAGACGCTCACGCTCGTAACGCTCTACCCAAGCGTCACCATCTTCGGTGAATTCAGGCATCTTGATGTCTGAACGATTGCGAAGCACGTTGACAGCATCGTTGGCAGAGAAGTTATGATCACCTTTCTCTTTGGCTTTGCCTCCGTTAGCATAGAACATTGCCTCTGCATAGTCGAGATAGAACTCGGCAAGACGGAAGGCAATCCAGGTGTGACGACGGCTAGTAGGATTGTCGGTTGTAGTAACACATGCACCATCGACAAACTTCTTAAGATAGTAGCTTGTTGGTGTTGCACCATACTTTGGCGCTGCATTGAAACCACCTACATAGGTCTGTATGGTATTTTTCTGTGTACCATTGCTTGGCCAAGCGTCACCATTCTTGACAACAGTAAGACCGAAACGTGGGTCAAGATCTGCATAAGGATCATACTCATTAAGGTCAATGGCACCGGAATTTACCTCACCGAAAGTCTTGCCTGCCAACTCTTCAGTGGCATACTCATACTGATCGATGAAACTCTGGGTTGGGCAGTTGCCCGACGAACCATTCTCAACACCGATTGGATAGTTAGCCTTCTCAAAAGCGTTGCTCTCACCACGGCCGATACCGAGGATGAACTCTTGGTTATAGAATGCATCATGTCCCCAAAGTTTCTCATAAGCGCTAAGCTTCAAGTTCCAATCATTCTTTGCATGATCGATGACATAGTATGCAGCTTCGGCAGCAGCTTTCCATTTAGACGTATCGCCAGTAGGATTGTGCAATGGAGACGCAGCATAAAGCAAAGTGCGAGCCTTGAGAGCGTATGCAGCAGCACGGGTGGCACGACCAATCTCTGCACCTACCTCAGTGGTATAGGTGATAGGGAGATATGGTGCAATAGCATCGAGCTCATCGACAATGAACTTAACCACTTGGTCGGCAGGAGTACGCTCTACGTTGTTAGCCTGACCGTTGGTGAGAGTTGTGGTTACCAGAGGTACATCTCCATAAGCCTTGAACAACTCAAAGTAGAAATATGCACGGAGGAAACGAAGCTCGTAAGGGAAGTTGTCGAGCTGCTGCTTCCAGATGTCGTAACTTGAGTTGTGCTCCCACTCTGAGATATCTGCCTGATCGATCTTCTCAAGATAGGTATGGATATCCGAGATAGCCGTATAAGACTTTGTCCAGATGTTTGAGTATGGGTTAGCGATACTCCAACCGCCATTGACGTAGTTGTTGATAGCTCCGTTTTCCAGTGCATACTGAGCCTCGTCAGTGGCACCAGCAAAGAAATAGGCGCTATTGTTCTCAAACTCGTTATTATAGATCTGAGCATATACACCCCAAACCAGGCCCTTGATACCTTCGCCGAAGTATTCATAAGTCCACTTCTCATCGCGAGCATTTTCCTCAGAGTACTCGAGGTCCACGCAAGATGAGAAAGCGAGGGCTGTTGGCAATGCGCATGCTAATAACTTATATAATTTCATAATATGAATGCTTTAATATTAGAATGTCAGAGAAAGGCCTAAATTCAAACTCTTCATGACAGGGTAGCCTGTATTAAGGTTCTCTGCGTCCATTGTATCGATGCTGCTCCAAGACCAGAGGTTCTGACCCTGAAGATATACCTTTGCACCAGAAGCCTTAATATAAGAAACGACAGACTCAGGAAGCTTGTAGTAAACCTCACAGTCGCGAAGCTTCAGCCACTTGGCATTGCGATACCAGAGGGTTGAGTTTGGAGTGTTGTTTGCTACGTCCTCAGTAGAGAGACGAGGATAAAGCGCATTGTCGCCGGCCTTGTCCCAGCAATTAGCGAGATATTCCTGTGAGAGGTTACGGTTATTAGAGAGAGCACCCCAGATGCCATCGACGTAGCGGATGTTCTTCATCTGGTTTGCTGAACCCTGGAAGGTGGCATTGATGCCGATACCCTTATACTCTGCACCCAGTGAGAATGCATAGTTGAGAGCAGGGAAGCTGGTGCCATAATCTAACGCGATCTCATCGTTCTGGTTGATGACGCCATCGCCATTGATATCCTTATACTTGATATCGCCTGGCTTGACACGACCGAACTCCTGACGTGGGCTGTTGTCGATATCTGCCTGATCCTTGAAGAAGCCGATTGCCTCAAGGCCGCGAGCACCATCAGCACGGTCGCCGATGATAGAGAGGTTAGGATAAGCAGGATTCTCAATCCACTTCTTCACCTCGCTCTTCACACCAGAGATCATAGCAGCTGCATCAATATTCCAATCCTTGTTGATCGCCTTAGCATATCGGAGGCCCAACTCGAAACCATAGCTTGCAACCTGACCCTTATCATCGTATGCTGACTGGATACCAACGACTGCAGAGTTGAGCTGGCTTGCACTTACAAGGATGTTGGTGCGATGCTGATAGAAACCATCAAGAGTTACATCAAGAGCGTTCCAGAGACGGAGGTCAGTACCGAGGTTTGCCTTGTAGGCAGTCTCCTGCTCGAAGTCCTTAGTAGCGAACTGGGTAAGGAATGCACCCCAAGCACTGTTGAACTCATTGCCATACCAGTAGCTGCCGTGACCATTGTTCCAGCGCTCAAGCCAAAGGCCTGCTTCTGGGACATAGTCAGTATGCTGGATACCGCCTGAAGCACGAAGCTTACCGTATGTGATAGCACCATCAGGATTGTTGGCATAGATCCAGCCAAGAGCTACGGTTGGAGAGAACGCCCACTTAGCAGGGTAGCTGCGGTTAGAACCATTAGCGGCGAGAACTACGTCGGCCATAAACTTCTGTGCATGGTCGTAGTGCAAGGCAAGGTTCCAGTTCGTGCGATTCCAGGTTTGGCTCTGTCCATCGCGAACCTCGTACTTGATGTTGTAGTTGGCATTGGCGATGAGGTTGTCTCCGTTCTGGAATTGAGTAGCGTACTTGAAACCTGCATTGAAAGTGGCAATACGCCACTGTGCATCGGTCCAATGGTTGAAGGCAAGCTTGTTGTTGACAACGGTACCCATGACCGTCTCCTGACGAGCGCCGTCAGCGTCGTAGTAGTTCCAACCATACTGATAACCCTTGGTACGGGTTTCACGCTCAATTGAAGAGTTGTCGTAAGAACCGCCTACATAGAACTGCAAACCCTTGGTGATGAAGTCAAGATCCTGCTCGAGGGTCATGTTAGCCCAGATCTGGCGCTGGTGAGTCTTCTGGAAACCGGTACCCTGAATCTTGGCGACGAGGTTGTTGTCGCCATAGGTCTGGCTACCACCCCAGACGCCACCTTCTGTTTGGATAGGGAAGGCAAGCGCTGGAACTTTATAGAGGTGCCACCATGCATCGTTAGAGCTGATGTTAGGAGCACCGTTGGTCTCGATGAAGGTAGAAAACATGTTGACCTTAGCACGTGTAGTCTTTGAGATAATGAAGTCTACGTTGGCACGGATATTTGCCTTAGAGTACTTCAACTGCGAATCCCATTCCTTCTGCTTGGTACCCTTATAGAGACCGTATGCGTTGGTATAATCGAGCTGAGTGTAGTATTGTACGTTCTCCGTACCACCATACATTGATACGAATGCATGGTTCTCACTGGCAGCATCACCGAAAGCCTCGTCACGCCAGTTAATGTTTGGATAAACGAGCGGATCAGTACCATCCTGGAACTTTTGGAGCTCGCTTGCTGTGTAAGCAGGAGTAAGGCCATCGTTCTGACGGGCAATATTCAAAGCATTGGCATAATCGTATGCGCCAACCATGTCTGCCATTTGAGGATCAAACTGGAACTTGTGGCTATAGCCTGCCTTGAAGTGAGACTTGCCGTCGGTAGTACCATGCTTGGTCTTGACGAGGAGTACACCGTTGATACCTTCGTGACCGTATAATGCTACAGCTGCAGCATCCTTGAGTACGGTAACGCTCTCAACCTCTTCTACAGAGAGACGGTCGATAGGACGCTCGAAGCCGTCGACAAGAATGAGGATGTCGTTATAGTCGCTATACAGGTCGGTACGTCCTGCCTTCGTCTGTGCACCACGGATATTGAAAGAGGCGCCTCTGCCTTCCTCTCCCTTGAAACCGGTATTCTGGAAAGCATTAAGACCCAAAATTTTGCCATAAAGAGCATCTGCAAGGCTTATAGCCGAAGTGCGCTGTAACTCTTCTGCTGTAATGGTCGATGTCGCAGCTGTGGTAAGGAACTCAGATGTCTCCATGCCATAGCCAAGATCAACCTTCTGCGCCTGCTTGTCATTGAGGCTTACCTGTGCGGTAGCCATCACTGGCATGGAGCAAACGCCCAGAAAACTTAACTTAATTATATTGTTGATATTCATAATATATACAAGGTATTAAATTTACCAACCTGGGTTCTGAGTAAGACCGTAACCCTTCTGGATCTCAAGTCGAGATACTGGGTCAAGATACCACTTGTTGGTCCAATAGCCTTCATTCCACCAAACGCGGCCACCGCCCTTAGTAATCAGAACTTTCTCATACTCAAACTTAGGCCATGGTGTTGAGTTATCCCACTGGGTGTCTGATGCCTCATTGCGTGTACCATCAGCGTTAAGAGGGTAGATAGCAATCTCGTGAAGTGGCTTAGTGAAGAGATCCTGACGCATACGGCGTATCATGTCATAAGTACGGTCACCACACTCTGCTCCGATCTCACAGTTACGCTCACGGAGAATCTCGTTGATCAGGTTCTCCTTGTTGTTCTTAAGATTCAGCTCAGGATTCATATCCTCAAGGTTTCCAAGACCAACACGACTGCGGACGTAGTTAATTTGTTTCAAAGCCAAAGTAGCATCCCCTTCTCCATTAATCTCAGCAAGCGCCTCAGCATAGATCAGGTAGATTTCTGCCAGACGGATATAAGAAACACCGATAGGCTGGTCATCCATCTTGTCATAGTCGAGGAACCACTTGAACTTACGATAGCCAGAAGCAACATCATCCTGGTTGCCATTCATCTTTGAGTTATTCTTCAATGCACCGTTATACCAAGTGTCGATGTAGTTTTTACCACAATAGTCACCCACAGTACCTGAAGGGAATGACTCGCGTGGAACGGCCATGGTCTCATAAAGACGAGGGTCGCGATCGGCAAAGATGTCGATACCCTTAGGGTTCTTGCCAGCACCATAGATATCACCATACTCAAGATCGAAGTTGCGACCCTTAGAAGTGCCGAAGCACTCCATCAGTTCGTTGGTAGGCACAGCACCACCCTGACGGATACCGTCAAGACAGAAGCCTTGCCAGCCCCAACCCCAGCCACCATCAGACATCAGGTAGCTCATGTGAACATCGAAAATCTTCTCATGTCGGTTCTCATTGTTGCGATAACGATATGCATTGCGGAAAGCCATGCGATAACCAGCTTCATCCTGAGTCGAAGGCATGCAAAGCTGATAATAGTTGCCGTTGTTTTGATTCTCTGTAAAGAAATCCTCACAACATTTGCGGCATTTCACCCAAAGTGAAGGATCCTTCTTACCGAACCATACATGATGAATATCGGTATATTCGGTCTCCTTACCAGCCTCATACTGCATGTATGGCTGATCGTTATTGAAGAGAGGAGATGCAGCATGCATCCAGAGCTTACAACGGAGAGCATAAGCAGAAGCACGAGTCAGACGACCTGACCACTGGCCTACATCCGAGTCGTCTATGTTCCAGGGGAAGTCTCTTCCCTGATCGATTGCACATTGCAGGAGAGAATCAATAAATTCAACGGTCTCATAAGCGGTAGATCGACCACTGTCAAAACCTTCACCTACAGCGTATGCCTTGCGAACGAGGCAGAGACCACCGAAGTTGCGGAATGCATCGAAGTAACGGCTTGCCATGATGGTGTAAGCCTCACCCTTGATACGTTTGCGCTCAGACTCTGACATTTCAGACTCTGGAAGATTTTTAATGTTATCAATGATAAGCCAGCACTTACGGATGCAATCGTAAACAGAAATACGACCATCTCCATCCGGGTTGCCCGTCTTATAAGCAAATTTGCCTTGATAGTTACCATTTGGGTTGTCCTGGCTATCCTCTGTGAAAAGACCCGTGTAATAGGTCTGGTAAGGACCACCCCAAGTACAGTAGCAATGGTAAGAGTCAGAAAGTGCATCGATGGAAGTACCATTCATCATGTTGCCTTTCTTATAAGTGCTGTAAAGCTGTCCGTATGCACTCCAGAGGAAGTTGCGCGTATACTCGGCCTTTGAGAAGACCGTGTCAATATTGACATCCACGCCTGGAGCCTTTTCAAGGAAGCTATCTCCGACATTGAACTCATCGACACATGCAGTAGCAATAGCAGAGCCGACGATGAATGCCGCAATATATCTTAATTGTTTCATATTTTCCTTATTTATTTAGAAGTTGACTTTCACACCGAAGTTGAATACACGGGTCATTGGGTAACGGATACCCAAGTCAAGACCAGAGCCTGGTGCCTCAGGGTCATTACCCTTGAAGTCTGCGAATGTGAGGACATTCTGGCCTGTTGCATAAAGGCGTACCGAGTTGAAGAGTGGGATCCACTTTGGCTTCATGAAGGTGTAGCCAATCTCAATGTTCTTCAGACGTGCATACTTAGCATCAACTACCCATGCGCGTGATTCGCGAGTATTGTGAGTAGAGTGTGTGAACGAAATACGAGGCAGAATAGCATCCTGGTTGTCCTCTGTCCAAGAGTTCTCTGCAACCCACTTGGTAAGTGCAGAAGTACCGGTAGAACCGAAGGCTGGCTTAAAGTATGAACCCAGACTCTGGCTGACATGATCGGCAGCAATCCAGAGCATAGAGAAGTCAAAGCCCTTATACTGCAAAGACAGGTTGAGCGAATAGTTCAACTCTGGGATATTAGTATAGCCTAATGGCTTTTGGTCGTAGTTGTCAATCTGACCATCGCCGTTGATATCAACATAGACAGCATCACCATACTTGAGCTTGATGTTCTGTTCTGGCATTGGTACACCGTATGTCTCCAGATAGTGCTTCTCTGTATCTTTGTTATAGTACTCGAAGAGGTCGTAAGCAAAACGCTGATTTACAGGAAGACCAGTATGTGCGAGATAATCATACATAGGCTTAACCTCAAGCATCTCAACAACCTCATTGCGAGCGTAAGTTACGCTTGGAGCAATGGTGTAGAGGAAGTTGCTGCCTATCTTGTCTGTCCAGCGGAGAGAAACCTCATAACCGTGGTTCTTTACCTTACCCTCGTTAACCATGCTTGCTGGCAAGCTGGTAACAGCAGGAAGCAAAGCAGAGTTTGAAACGAGAATGTCCTTACGGTTCTCCCAGAAGAGATCGACATTCACGTTTAAGCGGTCCTTCAGGAAGGTCGCATCAAAACCTACGTTGATCTTCTGTGCAGTCTCCCAAGTTACATCAGGATTACCTGCAGACAACTCCTTAACACCCTGGAGCCAGTTCAAGGAACCGGTACCGAAGTTGGTTGTTCCGTTCAATGGATTTTCTGTGCCATTAGAAGGATTGGTATAGAAGCCCCATGCGCCAGGGAGGTACATGAATCGCTTGCCATTGGTGTTGTCGTTACCGACCATACCCCATGAACCGCGGAGCTTTACGTAGCTGATGTAATCCTTAACAGGTTCCCACCACTTCTCGTTCGATGGAATCCAACCTGCAGAGAATGAAGGGAAGGTACCGTAGCGTTTGCCAGGAGCAAAGTTCTCAGATCCGTTGTAGCCGATGTTGAAGTCAAGCATGTATCGGCTAGCATAATCATAGGTGACACGACCGACGAGGCCGATATAACCCTTAGGGATTGAAGAATAGAGTCCGTCAGAATCCCAAGGATAGTAAGTCTTCGACTGGTTGTAGAGGGCAAGAGCACCGATATTGTGGTTGCCGAACTTACGGTTGTAGTTGAAGCTTGCCTCAGCATACCAGTTGCGGCTGCCCCACTTGCTTTCGTTGTAAGGGGTTGGCCAGGTGATGTTCTCCTTGCGCAGAACCTCATTGCCATTTGCGTCAAGAGTTGCTACATACTGAAGACCGGTACCGAAACCGTTCTCACGAGCCTTACGCTGGGTATATTCAGAGTTATAAGAAGCCTTTACCTTGAAGTCGAGACCCTTGGTGAGCCAGCCCATGTCGAGCTTGTACTGGATATCGAAGTTTACAGCGTTGGTGCTCTCGAGGGTTGAACCCAACATATAGTATCTAGAGAGTGCATCGCCGTCATATACACCGACAATAGCCTCATCTGCGATGATGTGGCGACCCTCTGAGTCGATGCCGCAACCAGAATATGGAATGCAGCTTAGATAACGGAAGAGCTGACCCTCACCACCGCCCATGGTAGTACGGTTCTGTACACGACCACCGAGGGTAATAGCAATCTGGCTGTACTTCGATACGTTGATATCAAGGTTAGCACGATAGTTGTAACGGTTGAAGCTGAAGGTCTCGTCCTTATTGTCAGAGAAGGTCTTGAACAATGAGTTCTGGTTGAAGAAACCTGCAGATACAAAGTAACGCATCTTCTCAGTACCACCATTTACGTTGACGTTGACCTGCTCCTGCCATGCTGCATCTTTCATGAGGTAATCGATCCAGTCCATGTTAGGGAAGGTCTGTGGCATATCTCCCGTACGGAAGTGCTCCACTACGTCCTGTGAGAAACGGAGCTTCAAACTCTCATAAGGAGTATAATCACTAATATAGGTAGAACCAGGCCACTGGCTCATAGGGAGACCATCGGTGATGGTAGCATAGTTGTTCAGGCGAGCGTGAGTATAAGAATCAACGAACTCGACGAACTTTGAAATCTCCTGGATGGCAGCAGAAGCGGTTACGCTTACGGTTGGCTTACCTACCTCACCACGCTTGGTGGTAACGAGGATGACACCGTTTGCACCACGTACACCGAATACGGCAGTAGCAGATGCATCCTTCAAGATAGAGATGTCTGCAACCTCATTAGGGTCGATCTGGTTGAATGATCGCTCTACACCGTCGACGAGTACGAGAGGCTCGGCACTATTCAAAGAGCCTACACCACGGATACGGATGCTTGGGCTATCATCACCAGGCATACCAGAAGGCTGCATGGTCTGTACACCAGGAAGCTTACCTTGCAGGGAGTTACCGAGGTTGGCAACAGGAGACTTCAAAAGCTCTCTTGACCCGACGTTGGCAACAGCACCTGTCATGGTGACCTTCTTCTGGGTACCATAGCCTACAACGACAACCTCTTCGAGGATCTCATCGTCGTTGTTAAGGGTTACATTCACTTTCTTACGTCCATTGATCTTGACCTCTTGGGTCTCCAAACCTACGTAAGAGAAAATCAACGTGGCATTGGCGTTGGCGACTTTGATTGAGTAGTTACCATCAATGTCAGTAACCGTACCATTGGTCTGGTTACCTTTCTCACGGATGGTAGCTCCGATGACGGGTTCACCGGAAGTCTCAGTCACAACACCTGTCACGGTCACCTGAGCAAATACAGAGGCTGATAGCATCATAAAGATAGTCAGCAAGATTGCTCGCATGTCAAATGATTTTGTCATGGCGTTTGTGTGTTTGTTAAATAAATATTAATGGTTATATAGATGAATCATTATTTGCTCATCACAGCATCCACCCAACCGGTCAGTGCTACGAGATATGCGTTCCAGTTGATGGCAATCTCGTTGCTGGCATAGCTGTTCTGATTGTCGAGGTAAGACTCGTCAGGATGATTTGAAGGATATTCGGCCTGTACAGTAGCAATATCCTGCTGTCCGTGGTTAGGACCACCAGAGAGGAAGCCAGGAAGTGGAGCCTCAATGCCATCAGCAGAAGAGAGACGCTGGTGAGGATGCATGACTGGCTTTGTGCCAAAACCAGTGACGAAGCAGTAACCGACAGCGTTGCGGCCCAGCATATAGTCAATGTTCTGGAGAGCACCCTGGAGGTATTTCTCATCACCAGTTACCTGATAAGCATACATGAGGCAGAGGCCCATACCTGCGCATCCTTCTGGAATGCTGGCCCAGTGGAAGTCTTCAGTCACATTGCCAAAAGGACTCTGGAAGCAAGAAGTGGCGGTAGTTGCAAGTTGCTTGTCTGCATAGGCAATGAGGCTTGGAGTCAACAATTCCATCATCTCTGTGTTGCCTACGTTGATCCACTCGAAAGTGCCGAGGCCACCGAGGTTACCCCATACTGGCAAAACGAACTCTTTAGGAGCGTAAGCCTTGGCATCCTTGAGATAGATCTCCTTGCCTGTGGTCAGATAAAGTTCGGTAGTTGCCCAGAAGAACTCGTCAGTAGGATCCTCGTCATCGTAAGTGCCAGTGAAGACTTTTGGCTCGAACTTCTCATTCATCTCGTTCTGTCGATACATGACAGTAGGGTTCTTGAAGGCCCACTGATAAGCCTTCTCTGCAGCCTCGATAGCCTTAGGTGTCCAATCTGCATAATCTGGCATATCCATGAATACACGTGCTGACTGAGCCATGGTTGCTGCGAAGTCAAGTGCAGCACAGGTAGACTTCTGTACGACATAACGTGGCTGCTTAGCTTCTACTGGCATGATGAACGGCTCGAAGCTTGGAGTGGTCAGTTTGTGATAGACGCCACCATCGGCAGGATCCTGCATGGTGATCATCCACTTGAGGTTATACATGATCTCGTCGAGGAAGTCGGCTGTCATGTTCTTGCTCTCAGGGATATTGAGGTTCCATGCATTGAAATATTCTGGAGCCTGAGCATATACATCGAGCATAGCACCGATGGTAAAGCCAGAGTTGACGATGTACTTATTGAAGTCGCCAGCATCATACCAACCATAAGGAGATGAAATTACTGTATCTGCCGGACGAGTCTTGGTAGCAGCACTAGGATGTATATATACTAATGTGTCAGGATGCGCTACAGGACGTGCATATACGCCAGCATACTGCTCCTCGATAGCCATGCCTGTACGCTGCAGATAGAAAGCCTTCATGCCTGCCTTGGCCACTTCTTCGACCGCATGGTCAGCAATGATGACCTGCTGGGTGTATGGGCCAGCATGGAGGGTATAAGTACCTGGTGTGGTGACGCTGCTGAAGTCGACGATGGTGCGAGTTTTGCCAGACCAAGGGCTTACACCCTGACGGGTAGCTTGTCCCTCCCATACGGTCTTTCCGTTAGCGTCGGTCAATGTATATTTTTCTGCTACGCCCTCCTGCTCGATAGCCGCAGTTTTTTCGGCGTTAGGATAATAACCTACCTGATTGACTTGGATAGGCTGTCCTTCTGGAACTTCTTTCTCTTGGCAGGAAGTAAGTGCTGTTGTGGCAGCAAGAGTCACGCCTGCAAAAAGGATCGATTTTCTCATTGGTTGTGTGTATTGGATTTGGTAATATAAAGATACGCACATAAGAACAAAAGTCCCAAGGGGAGAGGCTTTTGCTCTTATGCATTATGCTAAATTATTACATGATAACTTCTACGAGGTGCTTGCCTGGGGCAGCCTTCACGATGTTGCCTTCAACTGCAACTCCATCGACGGTCATGCTCTTGACACCCTTCTGTGCACCGCTGAGATTCTTGACGGTGATGTCATACTCAACGCCACGGAGCACACGCTTCACACTATACTCCTTGATGTCTGCAGGGAGACATGGGTCGACCATGATGCCATCGTAGGTTGGCTTGATGCCGAGGAGATACTGGCTGACGGTAAGCCACATCCAAGCAGCAGTACCGGTGAGCCATGAATTCTTGCCCTCGCCTGGCTTAGCAGCGTCCTTGCCTGCTACCATCTGGCAGTTTACGTATGGCTCAACCTTGTGAAGCTTCTGGTCCTTGAGCCACATTGGAGAGATCTTGCGGAAGAGCTCCCATGCATCCTCGCCACGGCCTGCGACGGTCTCACCGATGATGACCCATGGGTTGTTGTGGCAGAAGATACCAGCGTTCTCCTTATAACCTGCAGGATAAGAAGAGATCTCACCCATTTCCACATGATAAGTGGTGTATGCAGGGTTGTTGAGTACCATGCCATGCTCGCAGTCGAGGTACTTCTTACAAGAGTCGATGGCCTTGTCGACCATACCCTCCTCAAGACCGATACCTGCCATGGTGCAGAAGCCCTGAGACTCGATGAAGATCTTGCCTTCCTCGCACTCGTTCGAACCGATCTTGTTGCCATAGAAGTCGTAAGCGCGGAGGTACCACTCGCCGTCCCAGCCATGCTTCTTAACTGCCTCGACCATAGCGTCGATGCACTTCTGAGCACGTGCAGCCTCGTCGTTCTTGCCGATCTGCTTGCAGAGTTCGACGTAATCCTTGCCGGTTACGACGAAGAGACCTGCAATCATCAAAGACTCAGCCTTAGAACCAACTGAGTTATTCTCAGTGGTCTGGAAGCTCTCGTTTGGATCCCAAGAGAAGCAGTTGAGGTTCAAGCAGTCGTTCCAGTCAGCGCGGCCGATGAGTGGGAGCATGTGAGGACCGAGGTTCTCCACAACGTGGTTGAACGAAATCTTGAGGTGCTCGAAGAGTGAAACCTCTGAGCCGACCTTGTTGTCGAATGGTACTGGCTCGTCAAGGATCGAGAAGTCGCCTGTCTCCTTGATATAAGCCACGGTACCGAAGATGAGCCAGCAAGGATCATCGTTGAAACCACCACCGATGTCATTATTGCCATGCTTGGTGAGAGGCTGGTACTGATGGTAACAGCCACCGTCAGGGAACTGGGTAGAAGCAATATCGATGATACGCTCACGAGCGCGGCTTGGTACCTGATGTACGAAACCTACGAGGTCCTGGTTAGAGTCACGGAAGCCCATGCCACGACCTACACCGCTCTCGAAGAATGAAGCCGAGCGAGAGAAGTTGAAGGTAATCATACACTGATACTGGCTCCAGATGTTGACCATGCGGTTGAGCTTCTCGTCGCTTGACTTGACCACATACTTGTCAAGCAATGCATCCCACATGAGAGCGAGCTCACGGAATGCTGCATCTACAGCTTCAACAGTAGCGAACTTCTCGATACAAGCCTTAGCCTTGGTCTTGTTGACGAAAGTGACGTCACTGTCCTGTGAGGTTACGAGCTCACCCGACTGCTTGCGAGCAAGGTCCTCCTTGCAGAACTTCTCCTCCTGCTTGTTCTCCACATAGCCGAGGATGAAGATATAATCCTTGCTCTCACCTGGTGCGAGGGTAACCTCTACATAGTGCGATGCGATAGGTGACCAGCCATGAGCCAGAGAGTTAGATGGCTTGCCTGCCATGACACACTGTGGGTCAGCGAACTCATTATAGAGGCCGATGAACGACTCGCGGTCGGTATCATAGCCATCAGCGGTAGCGTTAGCCAGAGCGTAGTATGCATAGTGGTCGCGGCGCTCCTTATACTCAGTCTTGTGATAGATGACTGTCTTGTTGTCAGCCTTGTCGATCTCTACCTCACCGGTCGACCAGTTACGCTGGAAGTTCTCCATATCGGTAGCAGCGTTCCAGAGACACCACTCAGCGAAAGAGAAGAGCTTGATGGTCTTGGTCTCAGCGGTCTCGTTGGTCAAAGTGACCTTCTGCACCTCGGCCCAAGTCTTGAGAGGGACGAAGTAGAGGACGCTGGCCTGGATGCCATTCTTCTTGCCGGTGATGCGGGTGTAGTTCATACCATGACGGCACTCATAGAAGTCGAGTGGAGTCTTGCAAGGCTTCCAACCTGGATTCCAGACGGTACCATTGTCGTTGATATAAAAATAACGGCCACCGTTGTCCATTGGCACACCGTTGTAGCGATAACGGGTGATGCGACGGAACTTGGCGTCCTTGTAGAAGTTGTAACCACCGGCGGTGTTACTGATCAAGCCAAAGAAATCCTCATTGCCAAGGTAGTTGATCCAAGGGAATGGGGTTGCAGGATTGGTGATGACAAACTCGCGGCTCGCATCATCAAAATGACCATAAATCTGTGATTCCATTATTTTAGTGTTTTTTTGTGAATTATCTTTGATAAGGATGTTGTCGTATCAGGCGCAAAGATACTCAAAAAAAACGAAATAATGGTAAAAATTATTTAATTAATAAAAGGAAATGTTAATATAATATCAATAATTGTCAAAAAAATATCTGCGATTTATTGGAAAATCTCAGCCGGAACCTGCTCCAATAGCGTTTTTATATCTTTCTGCCCGAAAGACATTGCTTGTGTGGAGAGGTCTGGAATGTTGTATGAACGAAGGTTCCAATCGTCCATTTCAGGGTCTTTTTGAGGCAAAGTCAGAGGCTTGCTGAGGCGAACCTTATTGTACTCTTCTCCAATATGCATAAAATGAACTCTTCCGTATTGTCCGTCGGCACGTTTAGAGGCAAAAGCAAGCCACTTCCCGTTGTGACTCCAAGTGTGATAAGTGCCATTTTCCTGAGAGTTGATAAAGGTCGTATCTCCTTCTGTCTGCATCGAGTCCTTCAATGGAATAAAACAGAGCTTGGCTTCCTGGTGCCAGATCGGGAACGTGCCATGATCAGAGAGGGTGAAGCAAAGATATTTTCCATCGGCTGAACACTTCGGATAATTGACAGATCCACCTTCGATACGAGCATTATAGATTGTGTCAACTTCGGAGCCAAACGTGCCATCTTTTGGATTAAAATCGATGCGACAAAGAGAATAATGCAACTCTTTGACATGATCCTGCAAATCACGTGCCGTGGGGATCGTATCACCGCAAGGATTCTGTGCCGAACAGAAGTAAATGGAGCGTCCGTCTGCAGAGAAACAAGGGAATGTCTCATAACTGCCAGGCGTGTCGTTAGCCACAGATGGGAAGAGCATCTGGTTGTGATCGAAATCTGCGACACACAGATCCGACATTGTGTCATAAACCTCTAATCTTCGGCTCTTCAGGGTGTGGAAAGCAGGGATGATGACGTTGCCAGAGAACACAGCATACTGGCCAGACGGATGCCAATCGCCGTAGACGGTTCCACTCTTCATATCAGGAGTTTTGAGCGTCACTTTCCGCAGTTTTCCATCACGGTTCAGGATGGTTCCTCCTTTCTCTCCACGGAGATGAAAGAAGCTATATTGCCCCTTATCACCGCCATGAGTGTGGCAGTTCATACAGCGGTTGCCAAGTTCATTTCCATCCGCCAGAAGACGAGTCTCAAAACTCTCGATACATCGCTCTTCGATGCATACTTTGTCCCAGACTTCATATCCTGGTTCGATGAGGCGGTAGGTGATATAGGAGTCGATACTATCGGCCGAGATATGCCATTTGAACGAAGGAAACTGCCACCACTGTCCATCCTTTTCTGCACTGATGGTCACGATGACACTGTCGTTCAGATTCTGACTGATAATCTGCTGCCAGATATCCTGCTGAAAGACCAGTTTATGGCCTCTGCACGATTGCTCGACTATAGTATGATCTTTCCCATCAATGTGCAGGTTTACAGCCGAATAATCTCCTCGCAAAAGGAAGTTGAGAGGCGCGATATTACAAGGTATCGTGACGTTCTGATAGTCAGGATACATAGCAAGCGGTTCTTCTGCCATTCTGACGTTATGAGGGGTGGGTACACAGGCGGTTAGCAGGAGCAGAAGTAGGTATGTAATGACGTTTTTCATCATGTCAAATTCTTTTTCGTCAGCCTTCATCCTTATTGGGCTTTTTGTGCAAATTTCATATAATACCAATAGGTGTTTCCGAACTGAGTTTTGAGCATCTGAGGATTACCCTTTGATTGTTCGAAAATGCTATTAAAGTTCTGGAAATCCTGATAGGTTGAGCTCTGCACATAATCGTGCCAACGATCTCGCATCTCTGGTCGTGAAGCCATAACGATGAGCATGGCTTCCTCTATTGTCCTGTCTGTGGTATGCATGCCATAACGATCAAAATCGTTGGCAAAAGAAATCATATCCTTGGTCAGCAGATCGTAAGCTAACAGATACTGTGTCGCTCTGTTATTTTCCAGATGGCTATCGAGCAAATTACGCAGGGATCGCTGTGTCTGAGTCGCCAGCCTCAGCGTATCTGCAGTGGATTGCATTTCGCTTTGAAAATTCTGCGTCTGAGCCTGTCGCATGTGCCTTTCTGCCCATTGACGATGAGGAATCGACTGCTGTAACAGACGCAGGTACTTCATGGCTGCAGGTTGGTCGCCCTTAGCCAGATTTATTTCTGCCAGACGTCGCAGGCTACGTGTTCCTGTGTGGCGAGGAGAGAAGATCATTCCGAGCAAGGTGGCGTGTTCTGCCATGGTGAGATCTCCTACGGCCCACCAGGCCTCTCCTGCTGCGGAAAACAGGAAATAATTGCCATTTTCATTCACAGGAAGAAATAGACCTTCGTCAATGTTCTGATGATGTGTGAACAGACTTTCGGTCAATACATTCCGCATGGCCAGTGACAGGTTGCGGTAGTAGATTTCAGTGTTGTAAGGTAGATTCTCTTGCGTCAGTTCTTCCACCTTATTCCAATGTCCATACGATGCCTCTACGTCGAGAGCCATTTGATGCTCGAGTATCATGTCTGGTTTGCCGAAAGGCTTTGTGTTGGGAAGATTGCTAAAACCGAAGAGCCAGCTACCCCAGAATAGGCTGCCCGTTATCAGTCCTAATTTCCATTCTCTCATTTTTGCAAACAATGCCAATCTGATCAACAGTAACCATCCCAGTACCTGTATGGTTGCAGCCAACGGATACTCTGGCAGACACTCTCTGCTTCCTTCCCACAAGAAACAAACGATAGCCGCAGCATAAGCAAGATAAAGACACCATTTTTTATCCGACAGCTTCCTGACTATTTGAAAAGCCAGTACTCCAATCAATGTCAGCAGCGTAGCCACGATAGCGGGACCTGCCACCAGATAATAGAAGAACTGTTGCAGGAAATCACCGATCAGCTGTGCCAAGAAGCCTGATTGTGTAGCAGGATATTGTTGTGCAATATAATCTATGCTATTCAGAAAGAGCATCGTCTGCTCACGATGCTGCAGATGATAAGGATAGAAGCACTGGAAAAATACAAACGCAGCGACGACTCCGAGCAGAGTCATCGTCCATCCGATGTATGTTGATAGTGAGCTTTTCTGTTGCATTCTGTGTTGATTAGTGGTGCGAAGATACTGCTTTTCTGGTAAATTGCCAAAAAATTATTCTATTTTTTGTTTTTGTTGCGGTTTTTCAGTATCTTTGCGTCCGAAATTCAAGAAGATACAATCTAATGAAGCGCATTCTATCTTTACAGAACCTGCTTTCGCTGGTATTTGTCGTTGGCATCACCTGCTTTTTCGCTCTTTTATATCCGCATCATCTGCATTTTCAGGAGCAGTTCCAGCTTTTTCTTTTCGACTGGACCTATGCTCTTGACGTCATCTCTGTTCCAGGAGGCCTGGCAGAGTGGCTAGGTCGTTTCTGCGTACAGTTCTTCCTGTTTGCCTGGGTCGGAGCTCCCATCGTGGCGCTTGTCCTTACTGGCGTACAGCGACTTACTGCCAAGCTGATCGGCGATAATTGCCTCTATGGCCTCAGTTTTATTCCTGCAGTACTGCTGCTGTTTTTTGTCTTCGATGAGAATGCCAAGTTTGGATCCGTATGGGCGGTCTTGTTATCATTGTTGTTTGTCTACGCCCTTGAGAAGGTTCGACCTCTTTGGCTTCAGGTTACTTTGTTCTTCCTCCTTCTGGTGCCTGTTTACTGGATGGCAGGCCCTGCCTCAATCTCATTTGTACTGCTTTCGCTCTATAAGATACTTCCTGCGCTGTATAAGCAGAAAGATATGATCTGGTGCGTTTCCGTGTCGGTCATCGCATTGCTCTTTGCCGGAGCAATCCCTTCGGCTGCACATCACTTTATCAATTATGAGTGGCTGCGATTCTATTACGGCATCTCCTATCATAACGCCTGGATGGATGTCCCTGTGCTTTTCTGGCCTGCCGTTTGGATCCTTTCTTTCCTGCCACTCATCCAGTTGCTGGTTCAGAAGTGCTTGTCAGAGAAAGCTTCAAAGATCTGCTCTCTTTCAATTTACGCGTCGGTGGTAGTGCTGATCTGCTCTCTCTTCCACGTCTATTACAACCCAGGTCATGAGAAGATCATGAAATATGACTTTATGGCGCGTTTCCAGCAATGGAACCGAATCCTGCTTACGGCCAAAGAAGAGATACCTCAGAACCCTATTTCTGTCACTGCCCTAAATCTGGCTTTAGGTATGCGAGGTCAGATGTCAGAGCACATGTTTGAGTATCGTCAGAATGGTCTTTCAGGCCTGTTGCCAGGGTTCGTTCGCGATCCTATAAGTCCGCTTACAACAGCTGAAGCATATTATCAGTTAGGTATGATCAATACGGCTCAGCGTCATGTCTTTGAAGCACAGGAAGCTATTCCAAGCTATCAGAAGAGCGGACGTTGCTATAAGCGATTAGCCGAGACCAATCTTATCATGGGTAGTTATGCGGTGGCTCGCAAATATCTTGAGGTTTTGCAGAAGACCTTATTCTATCGCACTTGGGCCAATGAGACGATGGCGCTGCTCGGCGATGAAGAGGCTATCAATCGCCATCCGGAGTATGGCAGATTGCGCAGCTATGTGGTAAAAGACAATTATTTCTTCAGCGAACGGGAGATCTCGGAGATGCTGGGCCAGCAGCTTATGGCCAATCCGAAGAACCGTCTTGCCTTCGAATACCTCCAGGCTTCGTATCTACTTACGGGCAATTTGGAGTATTTCTCTGAATGCCTGGATTTCGGTGAGGAACTGGGTATCACCATCCTGCCAAAACACTTTCAGGAGGCATGTATCCTCTGGTGGAGCCGTGATCATGGACCTAATGAGCCAGCTCCGTCTTTCATCATGCCAGCATACGTGCAGGGCTTGAACCAGTACTACTCGATGGCTCAGAAGTCTGGCGTCAGCGACGCAGCTCTCTCTCGTCAGTTCGGTCGCACCTACTGGCATTACTTCTTCTCAAATATCAGAACTGTCCAATGATACAGCGTACTTTCTATTTAATACTCAGTGCTTTCCTTTTGCTCTCCGCTGCATGCACGGAGACCGTCAGCAACGCTCGTCAGGAGCAGGAGAAACCGGAGATCTTCCCTGATTATGTTGATGTCACCGTCCCTTCGGCCATCGCACCACTCAACTTCTGCATGTCCGATGAGTCGGCTCTGCTCGTCGATGCAGTCATTACCGACGGCAAGGGACACCAGCTCCACGGTCAGGGCAAGGAGACGACCGACTTCGATCTGGACGACTGGCACCAGCTGCTGGCTGACAATGAAGGTGGCACGCTGACCGTCACCGTCTCTGCCAAGCTGAGCGACGGCTGGCATACCTATCAGCCATTCAGCATATTTGTCAGCGCCGATCAGATAGATTATGGTGTGGCATACCGAAAGCTGGAGCCTGGTTATGAGGTCTATAGCAAGATGGGTATCTATGAGCGTAACCTCTCGAACTTCGAGGAGACACCATTGCTCGAGAACACTCAGTTCCAGGGTTGCGTCAACTGCCACAGCTTCAATCGTGGCAATCCGACCGACATGAGCCTCCACATCCGTGGCGATCATAGCGCCACCCTTTTGCGTCTCAATGGTCACATGGATGCATATAACACAGCCACGACAGAGACCTTAGGTTTCTGTGTCTATCCTTACTGGCATCCAGAGGGTCGATACATCGCTTATAGCACCAATAACACTCGTCAGGTCTTCCACATCCGTAACGCAAATCGTATCGAAGTGTTTGACGGAGCCTCAGACCTCCTGGTTTATGACACTAAGACCAACGAGTTGATTACCACGCCTATCCTGGCAGTTGATTCTGTCATGGAGACCTTCCCGGCTTTCTCGGCTGATGGTAAGACCCTGTATTTCTGCCAGGCAACTAGATTGCCAGAAGATGATTTTGATTACACTAAGTTTCACTACAACCTCTGCAAGATCGCGTTCAATCCGGAGGACGGTACCTTCGGCAACAAGATCGATACTTTGCTCTATGCCGAGGCTCTTGGTCGCACGGCTACGATGCCTCGTCCGTCCTATGATGGTCGTTATTTGATGTTTACGATGGCCGACTATGGCCAGTTCCCGATCTGGCACCATGAGGCCGACCTCTATATGGTACCGACCGAAGACCTCGTCGCTCCGATCGACAGTGTAGAGCAATATAAGATGAAGGTGGTCAATACCGACGACACCGAAAGCTTCCATAACTGGAGCACCAACAGTCGCTGGCTCGTCTTCTCCAGCCGTCGCATCGATGGACTCTTCACCCGTCTCTACTTCTCGCATATCGATGAGAATGGCGTGGAGACCAAACCCTTCCTTATGCCTCAACAGAATCCGCGTCGCTACTATAATGAGCTCTTTATGAGCTATAATGTCCCTGATTTTATCACCGCTCCTGTCAACTTCGACAACCTGCGCGCCGAGGAGATCATTGCTGCTCCTGAGCGTAAGCAGATGGGAGTGAGGAAGGTGAATAGTTAAAAGTGAAGAAAATGTATATAATATAATATGAGAAGCTTACATATCATGTCCACAGCACTGCTGGCAGCATCCATACTCGCTGCTGTTTGCAGTTGCATTTCAAAAGAAAACAATCAAGCCACAGAAATAACTCCAGGCAACTTCGTCATCGAAGGCACCCTCCCGGCCAACCGCTATGACAGCGCCTGTCTCTATCTCGTCCCAATGCGCGGACCTCATCCCCGTCCTGTCGATTCTGTCTTCATCAAGTCCGATGGCAAGTTCCGCTTCGAGGGCAATGTAGAGCAGATCGCCGCGCTCCGTCTCAGCATGCGTCAGCGCTATGGCATTCAGGATCTGCTCGTCTGCACCGAGCCAGGCCTCACCCGTGTGGTGCTCGACAGCGTCAGCTGTTGCATCGAGGGAACTCCTCAGAATCAGATCCTTCAGCAGTGGAAGGACCGCATGCAGCAATACGGCACCGACAACGTTAAGCTGGCGCAGCTCCGCAAAGCCGGTGCTCCTGACGAGGTCATCACTCACTACTCCGACTCTATCCGCGAAGCTATGGGCAACGATCTCTACAACCTGCTCATGACCCAGGGCCGCAATACTACTACCATCTTCATCAATACGATGCACAATGGCAAGATCGACAGCCTCCGCGTGGCCGAGTTGAACGAATTGCTCAAAGATTCTACAGATTGGAGCCTCCCTCAGCCAGGATTCCGAAAATAAATCTCTGGGTGTCATATATCGCGCGCGATATATGACACCCAGATTTATTTTTGTATTATTCGCGACCCCGAATAGTACATCCGGAGTTTATTTTGTATTATTCGCGACCCTGAATAATACATCCGGAGATTGTTTTGTATTATTCGCGACCCTGAATAATACATCCAGAGATTGTTTTGTATTATTCGCGACCCTGAATAATACATCCAGAATTCATTTTGTATTATTCGCGACCCTGAATAATACAAAACGGAAAAAGAATGGAGTTTCCGACTATGATGAACTACTATCGGATCGTTACGGGGATCTTTTTGTCTCCAAAACTCTCCTCGTAGGCACCGTGAACATCGAATTCAACCTTGTCGCAGGTGAAATCTGGCACGTTGTAGCTGTAGATGGAGTTGTGATAATACTCCCACGGGTTCTTTTGTGGGAGCAGGAAAGGCTTCGCTGCATTACCTTCATCGTCAATACAAGTCAGATAAAGCAGGCTATAAAGGCCATCCTCACGACGAGAGGAGAAGACGATCCAGCGACTGTCGCTGCTCCAGTTGTGATAGCTCTCGGTGCAGTCGGAGTTCGCTTCGGTCAGGGCATGGCGCTCACCCGTACTGAGATTGAGCATCCAGAGGTCTGACTCCTTGTGGTCGATAGGGAAGTTGCCGAAGTCTGACCAGCAGTAAAGCAACCACTTGCCATCGTAAGAAGGTCGAGGGAAGGTGACGCAATGCCCCTCTGCTGCTGCATTGATCAGCGTGTCTATGCTGTTGCCGAACGAGCCATCTTCCTCATTGAAAGGAATGGAGCAGAGGTTATATTGCACAGAATCAGCGTATGTAGGCACCGAAAATGCTTTAGATGCACAGAAATACATCGTCTTGCCGTCGACCGAGAAAGCCGGATAGGTCTCGTAGGTTTCCTTCGTTCGCTCAATCAGTGGCGAGCGGAGGATTTCTTTCGTGCGGACGTCGAGGACGATGACATCAGAGGCGTCGTCGAAGACCTCGATGAGGCGCTCCTTGCCTGTCCAGAAGAGCTGATGGATGTGATTGAGCGAGTAGGCGCAGTAGTTGCCGGACGGGTGCCAGTAAGGGTAGACACACTTTGAAAGCGTCGAGTCATGTTCGCTCTTGAGCCACTCACGGGCGATCGCCTTGCCGTTGGCGTGACCATTGGCCGTAGGATCGCCTTCTGCCACCTCACGCTGTATGAGCGTGGCACCATGCTTGCCTCGGAGCTGGAAGGTGAACTGTGCAGGATTTGTGCGGTTGGCTGTATGGCAGCTCATGCACTGACCAGGGATCGACTGCGACTCGATGATCGCGTCCTCGTCCCACGAGTGAATGTCGCGCTGGAAGTTGCCGATGTGACTGTAGGTCTCGTAGCCAGGAGCAATCTTGCGATAGGTCAAGCCGTAATCCTCCAGTTTATATTCTGATACCTGAACTTTAAAGTCCTTGTACTGTATCCACTTGCCATCTTTTTTGGCGCTCACGGTGAAGGTGAGCTCGCCTCCTCGATTCTGCTCAGTGAGTTCTTTCCAGTCATCGATGTCAAAATCTGCGTACTCACCATTGGCAATGATCTCTCCGCCTTTGCTGCCACGGACGACAACGTCCACCACATCCACGTCGGCTTCCTTCTTGAGAGGTCCGTTGTCCATGAGGTTGAAGTTGAGCGGAGCCAGGCCTGCAGGGATGGTCACGTCGATGTAATCCGGATAGATGTTGGGCAGCTGGTCGAGACAGAGCGCGTCTTTCGGACGGTCGGTACAAGCCGTGGTCATCATGGCGGCTGCCACCATACACATTATATATAATATATAGCGTTTCATAGATCTTTGATTAGTAAGAAGCTCCTGTCACTGCATCAGCAGCTGTGGCATGTGTCTTCATGTATTCTACGTATTGCTGATAGCCACGAGGGAAAGGATCGGTTCCCGGCTGAGGCTGCTGAGGCAAGTTGGCCACAAAGCTACGAGAGTCACCCTGTAGGAGCAGTGTGGCCATGAAATAGTTGAAGGCCATGCGATTGTCGCGGTTCTGCAATACCAGCTGACCTAGCATCTTGGTCATCTCAGGATAGTAGAAAAGGAAGTCGTTGGTGAGTCGGAAAGATAGCTTGCGATCCCACTCTGGGTAGCCGTGGATCTTTGGCTCATTGTAGAGGAAGGTCTCTGCGATCTCTGCCCAGGAATCATAGAAGAGGGTCTGCTTCAGCAGGTCGATATACTTCGAAGCCACGTCGTAGCGACCATTGAGGATGTTACACTCGGCCATGCGACGGGTAAAACAAGCGCTCTTGCGAGTGTTTGGGATACTTTCTTGCGAGTCAAAGGCATATCGCAGCGACTCATTGATGAATCCTAAATGCCAGAAAGCCTCCATGGTGGTGACGTTGCTGACGTTATCGCGGACACGAGGCATGAGCAGGCCCTGAAGACCTGTCTGTGGAAATTCGAACATGCGGGTGGAGAGCTGACCGGTCATCTCGAGCGCGAGGTTGACTGCAGCACAGCTCAATGGCGATTCGAGCGCGGCCAGATGCTGCTTGTTATACTCCTCGGCCTTGCTGATGATACCCTTCCAGTCGCCTTTGCGCTCCAGATAGAGCTGCTCGAGGATGACGTGTGTATTGGCATCATGATGATGGTGCTGGATATTCGGATAGACCAACAACCCACCGAACAGGCAGGTAAACATAATGGCGTAGGTGACGTCGATATGCCTGAGTGCCTGAATTTTCTCCTTGAGATACTGCAGGACGGGAAGGCTGATGGCTACGGCAATCATGCTGGACAGAATCGCTGCCTGCAAGGCTGGAGACTCCATGCTCATGATGGTGAGGCGATGGTAGTTGATGCCTGCCAGGACGGTGTCCCAAGGATATTGAGCAATCCAGAGGGTACGGCAGGTATAGACCCAAGCGATGGCAGCGGCCGCAAGGACGAGGCTGCTGATCGTGGCTTTCTTCCAGTTCTTCTGATACCAGCTGTCAGCGATGGCAAAGGCTACCTGAAGGATGAACGCAGGACCGACGAGCCAGTAGAGTGGCAATGAAGCAATGAGCTGGCAGAGCCATCCTGCACGTCGACATGCAAGATAGGTGAGGAGCGAGAAGATGATGGCGATCGGGAACGAGAGCATGGTATTCTCGTCCATCATGTGAACTCCCATCTGGATAGTGAGGACCCAAGAAATGACAAAAGGCGATAGTATCCAGGTTTTATCGAACGAACGGAGCGCCTTATAGGTGAGAACCTGCAGTAATACAAGCACTAACGCCACGATGGCAGCGCCTGCTGATGAATAGTAATAGAACTGCACGAGGTACTCGCTGACATAATCTGCCAGTCCTCCTGCCACGCAGAACCGCTGCAGGAAATAGTCGCTCGAAAAGAGGAACATCTGGTTCTGCTCATGGAAGGACAGCAGTTCGGGATGGCTCTTCCAGGCAAAGATGAAGGCAAAAATGCCGAAAAGCAATGCTATGGCTCCTGGTATAATACGTCTAAGATTCTTCATTTTCTCAATAATATGACGATGCACTCTTAAAGAGCATGCTGCAAAGATAATACTTTCTTGCGACACTGCCAAATGATGTGTTATAATAGTATGTAGAATGGATAAAGAAATACTCCGTGCAAGTCCAAATGACCAGCACGGAGCATTTATATAATAATTTTCAAAATCTGATTACTTCTTCTTGAAGGTCCAGTAGGTAGCCTCCTGCCAGCTTGACCATGAGCCACCGTCTGGATAAACGAGGAGCATCTGGCTGCTGGTGAGCTTGTGGATCTCAAAGTCAGTTACGAACTTGCCACCACCGTTGATCTCGTATGGGAAGAGAGTCGCACCCTCAGAGGTGTGGAGAGTACCAGCCTTCCAAGCATCCTTGGTGAAGGTAGGATCCCAGTTCTGGATCTCAACAGAACCCTTACGGATCTGGTTGCCACCGTTGTCGAAGCAGAGGACGTTGCCCTCATCATCGATAGTCATAGTTGCATCGTTGTCATACTCACCAGGAACTGGATCACCAGCTACGTGGTCGGTCTGACCAGCGAGCTCAGCAGCGTTCTCGACGCCCCACCACTTGAAGCCACCGCCAGCGATGTCGTTGCCGCCCCATGATGCATCAGCACCCATGTTACCCCAGCAAGCGCCCATCTGATCGAAGTCCCAAGTCCAAGTGCCAGCGAGCATGCCCTCAGCATCTGAGTTAGAAGAGAAGGTCCAATAAGTAGCCTCCTGCCAGCTAGACCACTTACCTCCGTCTGGATAGACGAGAAGCATCTTGTCAGCAGTAAGAGTGTGGATCTCATACTCAGTGACGAACTTGCCGCCACCGTTGATCTCGTATGGGAAGAGCATAGCGCCCTCAGAGGTCTTGAGAGTACCAGCCTTCCAAGCGTCGTTGGTGAAAGTTGGATCCCAGTTCTGAATCTCGACTGAACCAGAACGGATTACATTACCCTTTGAATCGTAGCATTTAACGGTGCCATCCTCTGCAAATACCATGTAAGCGTCATTGTCTGCCTCACCTGGCTTGAAGTCACCAGCTACAGCATGGTCGGTCTGACCAGCGAGCTCAGCAGCGTTCTCGACGCCCCACCACTTGAAGCCACCGCCAGCGATGTCGTTGCCGCCCCATGATGCATCAGCACCCATGTTGCCCCAACAAGCGCCCATCTGATCGAAGTCCCACTTCCAGGTCTTCTCGCCCTTGTTTGAGCAAAGGATAATCATCTCAGGAGTAAGGGCTGTAGCTGCCTGGATTTCGAGGGTCTTTGAAGCAGTTACAGAAGAACCATCGAACTCGAGAGTCTCGAAATAGAGGGTCTGCTGAGGTTCAGAGCCACGAGCTGGCTTCAGGTAGAAGAGACCGTTAGCCTTGCCATTAGAAAGATCCTGAACGCTGCCATCCTTCTTCTTATAGTAAACACGGACAACCTTACTTGGGTTGGTAGAGAACTCAATCCAGTTGCCACCAGCTGTCTCAGTGCCGTCGCAAGCTGTCTTATCGCCACCGTACTGTTTAACAACAATACCATTGGTCAACTGTTCAGCCGACATTGTCTCGCCGCTCCAGCTGATGCTATCCATAGAAGGATCACATGCTGTGAGGGCTGCTACAGCTAAAATACCAAAAAATATCTTTTTCATATTCTGTTTATCTTTGAATTAAAGGTGTAACAATTACTCTGCCCAGCCACCATAGTTGCTGTCTGAATTGTCCCAACCTGGGTTCTGTGCTACAACACCAAGGTCAACTTGTGTCTCTGGCATCTTGGCGAAACCAGCGGTTGCGTTGTAACGTGCTGCATAGCCTGAACCTTGCTTCTTGTTTGTACTTGGAGTACCGCAGAATTCAACATCGGTATCAGTCTGCTTCTCTAGAGCAGCAGCGGCGATGTGCCAACGACGCATATCGTTCCAACGGAGACCCTCACAAGCGAACTCCCAACGACGCTCGTTCTGAAGAACAGGGAGCGAATATGCCGAAACTTCTGCAAGACCTGCACGCTCACGAACCTTATTAATACCGCTCATGCCAAACTTTTCGATGATTTCACCATTAGTAAGCTCAGAGTGCATGAGAAGTACATCAGAGTAACGAACAAGGATAAGATCGTGGATGTTTCCGAGCTGGAAGTTCTCCTCACCAGAAGTCTCCCACATACCAGGGTACATCTCATTCTCGAAGCATGGGAAGATGTGAGTGTTATCCTTATCGTCGATACTCATTATAGGAGCCCACTTCTTACTGAAGAAGTCAGTAGCCTGTACATAGTCGTCGTCATGCTTATGGTTTGGAGATGATGTACTCCACTGGTGTACAGTAGCGTCACGTCGAAGGTCATTTGGCTCTGTTGCAATCCAGTCTGCAACGAGGTTAGCTGCTACAGGACCTGCGCCCCAACCTGTACCAAATGGGAAGTTATCTTGCTTGTCTGACTTTGCACGAACACCGAAATGAAGAGCAATACCGTTAGCATAACCGATCGTTGTTGCCCAAGAAGCCTGCTTGTTGAACTTGATAGCGAACATTGACTCTGGGTTGATGCCACAATTATCCTCTACCCAATCTGCAGCGTGCTTTACATAAGTATAGTCGCGCTTTGTGCACTTGTTAGAGTATGCCCAAATGCTACGGAAGTCAGGAACAAGTGAGTAATCTGACTTAACAGCCTCGTTGATGTACGCAACTACGTCAGCTTTTGTCATCTTTGAACCGTCATTCAGCTCAACTTCAGTGAGAGGGCTGTATGATGTACTTGTAAGAGCAGAAATGTCCTCTCCATTACCATACATACCGGTGTAGAACAACCATGCACGGCAGAGGAGAGCCTCTGTAGCATACTTGTCAAGGTGACCATCGTGACGTGGATTCTCCCCCATGAACTCAATAGCACGCTTGTAGTCGAGAAGGATCTGTCCCCAGAGAGTCTTAAGATCACCCTGAGTTGCGTCAGCTTCTTCAGCATTACGAACGAGAGGCACATTGCCATACATAGATGCAAGCTCATAGTAATAGAATGCACGCAGTGCGAGAGCCTCGCCTAAAGCCTGCTTCTGTACATCAGATGTTGCATTACCATCAAGTACGTTGATAAGAACGTTAGCACGTGAGACGCCCTTGTAACGGTCAGCGTAGAACTGGTTTGTCATATCGATACCAGAGCTGAGCATAAGGTCCTCAGCCTGCATCAACTTATCGTTTGTACCGCCACCACCGAGCTGGTCGTCACTGGCAAGACATGCCAGATAGAGATAAGACATCTGTGGGTTGGCGTGAGTCTCGTTGAGGTTCTGATAGATACCTGCGAGCACAGCCTCTGCATCCTCCTCGGTTGCTGGGAATGTACTCTGAGACAACTCAGTGATGTTCGTTACATCATCGATATCACATGAAGTGAGTCCCATAGCTACCGCAGCAGCAGCTAAAAGTAATATCTTTTTCATTATCTATATGCTATTTTTAGAATTTCACGTTAACACCTACTACGAATGTACGTGGGTTAGGATAGTTACCAACGTCAACACCAGTTACCCACTGCTCGTTACAGATAGACTTACCGTTCTCAGGATCCATACCCTCATAACCGGTGATGGTGAAGAGGTTCTGAGCCTGAACATAGAGACGGCACTGAGAGAGTGGCATGCTCTTCATAAGCTTCTTGAAGTCATAGCCAAGGGTAATGTTCTGGAGACGGAAGTAACCAGCATCCTGCATATAGATGTCTGAGATTGACTGCCAGTTCATACCAGTGTTCATTACGTTGAGCTGTGGATACTTATTAGAAGTGTTCTCACCTACCCAGTAGTTGTAAACCGCTGTTGTGAAGTTGTCCTGACCTGAGTCTGCGAAACGACGGTAGCCTGCATAAGCGACCTGCTGGCCAAGAGCAGCATAACCAGTCAAAGAGAAGTCAAGACCCTTCCAGTCGAAACCGAGGTTGATACCCATTGTTACGTCTGGGTTAGGATCACCGATGTTTGTCTTATCTTCGTCATTGATTCTGCCATCGCCGTTGTAGTCAACGAACTTGAGATCACCAACCTTGAGTGCTTCACCCTGAAGACTGTTAGCTGTGTTACCTCCGAGTGAAGCTACGTAAGCAGCGAGGTCTGCGGTGTTCTGAATAACGCCATCAGTCTTGTAGCCCCAGAAGTAGCCGATAGGCTGACCTTCCTCAAAGCGAGCGATGTAGGTAGTACCCTGTGAAAGCACGTTTTCACCACCTGCGTTGTACTTGCGCTCAGAGTTAACCTTGGTTACCTTATTCTTATTATAAGCGATGTTGTAGCCGATGTTGTAGTGGAAGTCACTGCCGATCTTGTCATTCCATGAAGCTGCGAACTCAATACCGGTGTTACGTACGGTACCAGCGTTCTTCAATGCCTGGTCGAAACCGGTGGTTGGAGATACTGGAACGTAAACGAGAAGGTCCTTAGTGGTCTTTTGATACCAGTCAAAGTTTACATTCAAACGGCTTGCGAGGAAACGAGCATCTAAACCAACGTTGATCTGCTCAGATGTCTCCCAAGTAAGATCTGGATTAGCCAGACGAGAGAGAGCAGCACCTGATGTAGGAACATCGAGCTTACCAGGGTCAGTACCGAATGAGTAGTTAGAGAATTGATCGTACTTAAATGCAGCCTCATACTGGAATGCACCTGCGATGTTCTTGTTGCCATTCTGACCCCAGCCAGCACGGAGCTTCAAGTAATCCATCCATGACTCTACGCTCTCCATGAACTTCTCTGAAGAAACTACCCAACCTGCAGAAACCGAAGGGAAGTAACCCCAACGCTTTCCTGGTGCAAAGATTGAAGAACCGTCAGCACGGAAGATTGCAGAGAGCATGTACTTCTCAGCGAAGTTGTAGTTGATACGGCCGAAGTATGACATGCCACGTGAATCACCATAAGGGTTACCACTTACTGAAGCTGTTGTGTTGTTCTTCATGAGCGACATGTAAGCATGCTCCATATCAGCAACTACAGGAGCTGATGCTGTAGCATTGAGTGAGAAGCCATAGCTTGGCTTGCTGATACCGTACTCAGTACCTACGAGGACATCGAAGTTGTGCTTGTCAACATCGAAACGGTAGTTAAGAGTGTTTGTTGTGTTCCAGCCCCAACCGAGCCCCATCTGGTTAGTAGCCTGAGCCGACTCACGCTTGTCTCCCTCATTGTTTATCTTATACTCTGGGAGGAAGTTGCGATAGCTCCAAGAAGACTGGTTGTATGAAACCTGTCCACGATAAATAAGACCCTTGATTGGCTGAATCTCGAGATAGCCTACAGCGTTGAGACCGAATGACTGGCTCTCGTTGTCACCATACTGAGTACGCATCATCATTACAGGGTTGCTGAGGTACTTATTGTAATTGAAGAGCCCAGACTCATTCATGTCGTCAAAATCGAAGTATGAACCGTCCTCAGCATAAACAGGAACGATAGGAGTATGACGGATAGCAGTTGCGAGTGGGTTAGCATACTGGTTGCCGTTGTTGATACCTTGGCTCTTCTTCTGCTGCCAGTAGAGGTTCTCACCTACCTTGATCATGTCGAAGCCCTTAGAGCTGCGAGCAATTACGTGCTCAGAGTTGAGACGGATGGTGAAACGACCGAAGTCTGATGGAGCCTCCTTAGTACCGATGATACCATCCTGATACTGATAGCCGAGACCCATAGAGAACTTGCTACGGTCAGTACCACCAGCGATGTTCAAAGCGTGGCTGGTAGTTACAGCGTTCTTGTTGCGGATTTCCTCTACCCAGTTGGTGCCAGGATTAGATCCGTCGAGATATCCCTGATAGTAGTCCTCATATCCCTTGAAGTAAGAAGCCCAATCCCAAGCTGGAAGACCAGAGTTGAAACGTGCAAGATCCTGTACCTGCATATACTCCTTAGCGGTGAGCATCTGTGGGAGGCGATAGATGTCCTGCCAGCCTACATTGCCGTCGTAAGAAACCTGGATCTTGCCAGCCTTACCCTGCTTGGTGGTAACGAGAATTACACCGTTAGCAGCTGCAGAACCATAAATTGCACAAGATGCAGCATCCTTCAATACGTCGATTGACTCGATATCTGCTGGGTTGATGTTGTTGATGTCGCCACCAGAAACACCATCGATAACGTAGAGAGGCTTGGTATCACCATTGGTACCAGCACCACGGATGGCAACCTTAAAACCTTCACCTGGCTTACCAGAAAGAGCCTGGATAGTTACACCAGGAGTCTGGCTCTGGAGTGCGCCGAGAGCCTGAGTAGTGTTCATCTTAGCGATGTCATCACCCTTAACCTGTACGGTAGCACCGGTAACGAGCTTCTTCTTCTGAACACCGTAACCAACGACAACTACGTCCTCAAGTGACTGTGAGTCCTCCTTAAGAGTTACCTTCAGGCCGTTAGCAGCCTTGACTGTCTGTGTTGCATAGCCGATGAACGAGATCTCGAGGGTCTCGCCAGCTGCAGCGTCGAGTGAGAACTTACCATCGAGGTCTGTGATAGTGCCTCGAGTAGTACCCTTTACGCGGATGTTGGCGCCAGTAACTGGCTCGCCAAGATCGTCAACGACAGTACCTGTGATCTTTTGATTCTGAGCCTGCACGGTATTCATCATACCTGGAGCTACAAAACCAGAAGCACCACTAGCGAGCAGTACGGTTGCACCGACTGCCAGCCATGTTTGTTTTGTTTTGATACTCATTGATTAGTAAATTAGTTAAAAGATATTGATAGTAAAAAACTATTTTGCTTCAGAATGTCTTACAAGAAACCGTTCTATCTCCTCAATAGAATCGTTTTCTCCATAACCCAACAGAATTAATAAATAAGATGTAGCTTTATTAGTATGTGTGGATAGACATGTATTCTTATCATGTGCAATAAGGTCTTTTATCCATAAAAAAGCCGATTTTGCCCATTTTAAGTGTTGCAAAGATAGGTTATTTAAATATGTGAATATGTTTTAAAGAATAATTTAACGTGTCGGATTAACAATTTTAACAATTGAAAACTCGCATAGGAATAGTTCTTGCAAAAAAAGTACAATCCGAAGTCGCCTTAAGGTATCATAGTATACGATTATATGCGGATTTTTACGTTTATTGGCATATTCGTATATCATTTTCTTACCGTATTGACAATCGGATTGTACGATGATATGGAAAACGATTAATAAAAGTTACTTGGTCAGCTGCTCTGCCATCTCGCGGATGATGGCGAGGGTGGTGGTGTCACAGGCAAAGACAGAGTTGAGACCTTGTTCTTCCTGTGCTGGATCACATACATAGTCGTCGTATGGCTGCCAGATGACGTTTTTGACGTTGGCGCGGCCACCCCAACCCCAGAAATTACAGCCGGCAATCTTGCCACTGTCGCGGATGATTGAGAAGACGTACTTGTAGTAGGCATCACGGCCCTGTGTCGGTGAGCCAGGAGTGAAGAGGAAACGGTCACGTGGGTAGCCGAACTCCTCAAGGACCATCGGACGACCAGCCTTCTGCATGTAGCTGTATGCCTCGTCAATGTAAGCCAAGGTCTTCTCACATGCTACGGTGACGTTGTCTACGATAGGATCTGGAGCATCGGCTGAGATGGTCTTGTCGGCATCATAGTTCTGATTGAACTTGCCGAGCCAGCCCCAGTTGTTAGGCCAGATATGGATGCAAGCGTAGTCGATATTTGGCAGGGTGTGGATGGCGTTGAAGAGATCCATGTCCTCCTCACAGCCGTTGCGACCCTCGCTGCCGGTGGTGACGAGATGATTAGGGTCGAGGCTCTTAATGAGGGTTGACTGATCGTCAATCCACTCTACAAACTTAGTTTTATGCAGTGAGTCGGTGCCAAAGGCGCGTGGCTCATTGGCTATCTCCCATGCCATGATGGCAGGTGACTGGGTGTATGGCTGTCCATTGAGGGTGTTGACGCGAGTCACGATGTTGCGGACGTGGTTGGCTGCAAGCGTTTTGGCTGAGTCGTTGAGTACGAAATTGCCAGCATACTGCATGTACTCGTACCAGCCTTCGAGGCTTGGGACAGGAGTGCGGTCGAAGTGCTTTATGAGGCGGCCATCAGGACCAGGAGTACCTTGGTCATCGCTCGAATAGACGTCGCCCGTGAAGCCGACCCAGTCGAGGTAAGCACCGTAGCCGCCTGACCATTCCCAGGCGTTGTTGAAGTAAAGGATGGCCTTCATGTCTCGCTTCTCAAGTTCGACCATGAGATAATCGAGGCCCTGCAGGATGGTGTCGTTATAGACGCCTGGCTCGAGCTGGAGCTTAGGAGCGATGTGGCTTGGGATTCCCTCACGGCCATCGCCGCCGATGAGAACGCGGACATTGTCAATACCGGTCTGCTTCATGTCGTCGAGCTCCTGGATGAGACGCTCGCGGTTGCCGCCTCGGCCCTCAGAGGCCAGGATGGCTCCATACCAGAAGTTGGTGCCGACGTAACGATACTCTTTTTCTCCCTGATAGAAGTGGCCGTTGCGGACGGTGACGAAGGTGTTTGTCTGCTCCGTCTGGCTGGTGCATGAGGCAGCCAAGGCGAGGATTGCAGCGTAGATAGGAAGTTTCATGTGGTTGATAGTGTTTAATATATTTAGAGATTTTGGGATATTACACCATAATCTTGTTCTTGTGATAGTTTTCGCGGAAGGTGGTAGGAGAGCAACCCTTGCGCTTCTTGAAGATACGGTTGAAGTTAGATACATTGTTGAATCCAGACTCGTAGCAGATCTCGACAACTGAGGTGGTGGTGTCGACAAGCTGACGGGCTGCATATCCCAGTCGGATGTCGATGATATAGTCAGAGAGCGTCTTGCCGGTGCGTAACTTGAAGAAGCGGCTGAAGGCGGTAGGAGTCATGCCTGCCAGGTCAGAGACGGTCTGGAGGCGTACTTCCTCCTTGAAGTGCTGGTCGATGTATTCTTCGACCTTGCGGACGCGACGGCTGTCTGGAGTCTGCTTAGTGTGTGCGAAACTGTTGCTGGCCAGGATGTGGTAGTCGTCTTCGAGTGAGAGCTCATGCAGGATTTCAAGCAGCTTGATAAAGCGGTAGAAACCTGGCTTGGCCTGTGCTACCTCATTGATCTTGGCATAGATGCGCATGATGGCGCTCATGCCAAAAGCAACACCATTGCGTGCACGCTCAAGAAGTTGATGGATAGATGACATCTGGTCCTTGTTGAGCAGATTATCGCTGAAAAGTTCTGGAGAGAACTGGATGGTCACCTCACGCATGTGGCGGCTCTGGCCTACGTTCTGCTCCCAGGTGTGCTCCAGATTGCTGCCAATGAGAGCAAGGTCAAACTTGCCAAGGGTCTCGATGCTGTCGCCAACGATGCGACGTGTCCCTTCACAATTCTCCTCAAAAGTAAGTTCCAACTCCTCGTGCTTGTGCAGAGGGTAGTCAAAGACTTCCTTATTGCGGTCCACGAGATAGAAACAATCTTTCTCTTCGAGTGGGGTAATTTCGGTAATAATCTTGTCCATGGTGAGGTTTATTTATGCAGTTCTGGATATTCGATTCGAGCATGATAGATCGATTCTAGGTCGTGGATGAAAGAATCCTTACATGCCTGAATCTCTTTGAGGGTGATCTTGGCGTTATTAAGTCGTCCGGTGCTGACCAGATTATCGATCATGCCATTGACCAACTTGGTGATGCTATCGTGCGAGTATTCTTTGAGTGAGCGGGAAGCTGCCTCAATGCCATCGCCCATCATCAGCAGCGCTTGCTCCTTGGTAACAGGATCGGGATAAGGATAGGTGAACATCTGCGGATCAGGTTCCTCGTTAGGATGTGCATTGCTCCAGGTGACATAGAAGTACTTGATGAGGCTATTGCCATGGTGCGACTGGATAAACTCAGAGATCTCGCGAGGGAGCTTCTCCTTCTCGGCCAGCTTGAGACCCTCGGAGACGTGACGCTTGATGATTTCGACGCTCTCCTCAATTTTCAGTTTGTCATGCGGATTAGGGCCTTGCTGGTTCTCTGTGTACATGTTCGGATTCCAGAGCTTGCCGATGTCGTGATACATAGCACCTGTGCGAACCAGTGAGGCGTTAGCACCGATGGCTTTGGCTGCACTTGCTGTGAGGTTGGCTACCTGCAGTGAGTGCTGGAAAGTGCCAGGAGCCTCTTGTGACAGGCGAAGGAGGAGGCCACGGCCAAGGTTGCAGAGTTCGACCAAGGTCACGCCGCTCATAAAGCCGAAGGAGCGCTCCATCATATATATAATAAGGTATGACATGAGGAGCAGCACGGCATTGATCACCATCATAGTGACTATAGGGAGCGAGATGTTGGTCAATGAACCCTCGGTGGCCAGCGTGTAAAGCGCATAAAGACCGGTGTAGCCGATGGCCGAGAAGATAGAGACGTGCATGAGCTGGCTGCGATCGGTCAGACCGTCCTTGAGACTGAAGACGATGATCATGCCGACGATACATTGGATGACCAGATACTCAAAGTGCGATGGTGCGATGAATGAGCAGAGCAGCACCATGACAATGTGGCAGTAGTAGGCTGTACGTGAGCCATGAAACGTGCTGAGCAGGATAGTGACGATGCCGATCGGTACGAGATAGACACCTCCGACCACCATTTTGTTGGCTTCGGCCGTGAGGATCACCATAAGGGTGACGGCTGCTACAGCGACGAAAACTTCGGCCTGCTGGATATAGAGCCATGGTCGGTAGAGTGCCAGGAAGAGCAGGATGCTGCATAGGATCAGCGCCACGATGCAGGTGCGGCTGAAGAAAATGGTCAGTTCGGAACCTGCGAGGGATAGTCGTTGCTGCTGCTCACGGCGGTAGGACTCAAGGATCTCATAGGTGCGAGGTGTGACAATCTCGCCTTGATCAATGATACGGCTCTCGGCCAGGATGACGCCACTGGTGGCACTGACCTGCTGACGGATGCGAGCATATTCGAAGCGCATGGCAGCAGTGTCGAGTTCCAGATTGTTGCGTACATAGTCACTCAGACCTGCAAAACTATAACTGTGACTATAAAGAGAGTCGTTTTTGAGCAGCTCATAAGCCTCGCGTTCTGTGGGGATATTGGACAGAGGGAGGGAGACATTGCCGGTGTCGGCCTTTAGAATAACTTCTCGGAAACCCTCATGGAGCAATTCTTCCTTCTGCTCGCCAAGCAGAATGCCTCTACTGTATAAACTCTCCAGACGGTGACGCAGGTGTCGGTAGGCTTCGCTTGACATCTGACTACTTGCGACGTGAGCATGACGGAGCGCCTCGATAGAGATTCCTTCGATGTAGACGAATCTTGGGGTAATCTGCTGACGGAGACTATCTTCCATCACCTGTATTGCACTATCACTGCGATAGATGGCAAAGTCGTAAGGTGCCGTGAGTCGGCCATAGCGCCATGGCTTGCCTACTTCATACTCATATCGGAAAGCTTCGTTGTGAGGGAAGAACCAGCTCACAAGGAGAATCGCGATGAGCATGAAGAACGTGCGAATGACGATCTGGCGGACAGAGAGTTTATGTTTTGACATTCTGTTGTGGATGTTTAGAAGTGGATGGTGCCATCAGGATAGTTGGCAGGATTGCCAATGACCTTAGGTGTGGCTGGTGTGCGAGACACGGCCTTGAGCTGACCCAGATCTTCGAGGGTGCGGTTATAAGCTGGAAGTTGCTCCAGACGCTCGATGAGGGCCTCGTTGGAGAGTTCCTGGTCGTCGAGGACATAATAGGCCTTGCGCTGATTGTCAAGCAGCATCTTATTGGCAGCCTCGTCGCCATAGAAGCGACGGATTTCTTCGATACCCTTGAGCGGATCGGCCTGTGGACGAGCCTCGGCCTCACGCTGCTTGCGTTGCTCAAAGCGGGCCTGAGCCTCGTCAAGAGATGTCTCTGCTGGAGTAACGACCTTGACGGGTTCTGGAGTAATGATCTTGGCTGGTTCTGGAGTAACGACGGGAGCCACAGTCTCCTCGACCTTAGGAGCAGCCGCAGCAGCATTGGCAGCCTTAAGCTTCTCCTGAAGCTGCTTGATCTGATCCTCGATGGCTTTCTTTTCGGCCTCTTCTTTTTCCTTACGGAGGCGCTCCTGCTCGTCGGCTTCAATTTTGGCTTGCATGTTGGCACGCGCGGCCTCGACTGCTTGAGTGAGTTTGGTAAATTCCTCCTCGAGATCTGTATCGAGCGTCATGTTATCCGCCTTGTTGGTGGCCAGACGAATGGCAGACATCAGGATATTTGAAGCCTCTGGATAGTCGGCGAACTCATTGATGCTGTTCTGGGTACGGCAGATAGCGTCGCGGAGTTCGAGTTCCATCTCACGTACCTTGCGCTCCATGCCACTGTCGGCAATCACACCACCTGTGGTATGATCCATGGCAAAGCCACTGGCCAGAAGGATGATTCGGACGTCGTCTCCGAGGTCGTCATCGTACATGGCACCCCAGATGACCTCTATTTCTGGGTTGAGGCTCTCGACAAACTTGTTCATCTCGCCAATCTCAGCCATGGAAATTGGATTTTCGTGGCTGAAGCAGAGCTCGAAGAGCAGGTGCTTAGCGTCGGTGATCTTGTTGTCCTGAAGCAATGGAGAAGTGATACTCTCCTGAATAGCCTTAGTGAGTCGACCCTCGCCAGAAGCCTGACCGGTAGAAATCAAAGCTACGCCTCCATTGCGCAAAGTGGTGCTGACGTCGGCAAAGTCAAGGTTGATATAACCCTGGATATTAATGATATCAGAGATAGACTTAGCTGCTACGGTGAGTGTATCGTCGGCCTTACCGAAAGCGTTGTCGAAGGTCAGGTCAGGATAGATGCTGATGAGGCGGTTGTTGTTGACCACGAGGAGTGCATCGCACCAACGCTCGATGGCTCGAACACCTTCGAGTGCTGCAGTGATCTTGCGACGACCCTCAAACTGGAATGGGATGGTGACAATACCCACGGTGAGGAGTCCCATCTCATGTGCGATCTGTGCAACGACTGGAGAAGCTCCTGTACCAGTACCACCACCCATGCCGGCGGTGATGAAAACCATCTCGGTGCCATCGCTTAAAGCCTGGCGGATAGCGTCAGAATACTGCACAGCACATTCACGTGCTACCTCAGGACGCGCACCGGCTCCAAGTCCCTTTTCGCTGATGAGCAGTTTATTGGGAATAGAAGACCCTTTGAGTGCCTGCTTATCTGTATTGACGATAAGGAAAGAGACGTCTTGAATGCCAGCTTCATACATGTGCTGTACTGCGTTCGATCCACCGCCACCGACGCCGACCACCTTGATGATGGAGTGGTTTTCCTGTGCTGGCTGATAGTCGAACTCGAGCGTTGCGTTATTGATTTCGTTCTGATTTTCCATATATGCGATGTTTTTTATTTCTTATTTAGTTCTGTCCTGAAACGAGGTCTCCAAGGAAATGCTTCAAACCACGGAGCAGAGTGCTGCTTTTAGGTTCATCCATGGTCGGATCCTTAATCTCTGGTTCTGGTTCAGGATCTGGCTGTGGTATATCCAGTGTGAGCTGTGAGGTCTGCGTTTTATTAGCTGCCGTGTCTGTTGCAGGTGTGGCTACTACAAGCTTTGTTGCTGGAGCAGGAGCCACAGGCTTAGCGGTAGTAGGAGCCTCGGCTACTGTCGTTTTGGCTACTGGGGTCATGCAGTCCTCGTTGCAAAAATTAAGCATAGCGAGTAGATTCGTCAGGTGAGGCTTGCGCTCGCTACCAACGAATGCACGCTCTGCATAGGCGCGGATTTCAACTCGGCTGATGTCAAGGCGCTTGCTCATCAGTGACGTAATGCCACGCTGCATGGATGCTCCACCTGTGAGGATGACACCGGCAGAGAGGTTATTCTTCAATCCGGTCTTGTTGATCTGATGTGTGATATTGGCAACGATCTCCTCATAGCGGCAGATGACGATGGTGTTGAGTGTTTCCTGCGACATGGAGAGCGCTTTCTCGGCAAATACGGCGTTGGCTGCCGCCTGTTGAGCTGCAGCTGCTACTTCGGCAGAGTCTTCAGAGGCGTTGCTCCACTCGATCTTGTTGCGCTCAGCCTCTTCTTCCGAACAACCATTCGACTGGATGTCGCTGGTTACGGCATCGCCTCCTAATGGGATGACGGCCATGTGCTGTAAATCTCCATTCTTATAGATCGAGACGGTCGTTGTACCTGCTCCCATATCGATCAGGACACAGCCACGCTGACGCTCGGTCTCGGTGAGGATACGAGCTGAGGCCTGTGGCAGGACGATGACGTCAATCAACTTGATACCAGCACGCTCCATAGCAGCTGCGACACCCTGGCGCAGGCGTTTCTCGCCGACGATGAGCTGATGCTGGCCACCGCTGATAGGTTCGGCGTGTAGTACGTCATAGCCAGGAATCTGTACTGATGGCAGCTGTATAAGCGAATGTAGCGAGATGCCACCCATGCCGACATAAGCGGCAGAGATGGTGGTACGCATGCGGTTTCCGAGCTTCTGCATGATGCTCTTGATATGCATGGCGGTCTGTTCGACATTCGAAACACAGCCATGGGTGATGCAACCCTTGGTGTTCTCGCTTTCTATTTCGATATTCTCCAGCATGCCTGTCTCTGTATTCTTCCAGGCAGCAACAGCCATGATACGAGAGGTTCCAAACTGGATGGCGCAGGTAAGTATTTTCATTTTCTATTAGTTGTTTTTTTCTCCGACAATCTGTCCGTCAAACTTCGCATTGATCACCTTGTAAGCGTTCCAGCCTTTCTTCGGCAGGACCTTTTTATAGAACGTACGGACTCGTTTGAGCTTAGTATCGATGTCCTCAAAATCTCCGACCAGAATAGAATGATCTCCGATGCGAGGAATCAGTTCGATATCTCCATTTTCGCGTACGTAGATCTGAGTGATCTCATCGCTCCAGAAATCATTATCCTTGAGGAACAATGCAAAGTCGTGCAGAGGCATGATATGGCGGTCACGGACGTATCCGGTAACCAATGGCAATCGGATGGCCGATCCAAACTGAGCCGGCATGAGTTCTCCGTCGAGGTCGATATAGAAATCACTTACAGCCGTCCCTTTTGAGTCTTTGACTCCCAAGGCGCTCTTGACGCGGATAATCGGATTGCGTTGAGTGATGTCGATGCGGAGGAGACTGTCTGGCGTGTGGTAGACAGCTGCATTGCGTACGAGCTTATTCTGCTCTACCAGCTGGCTGATCTCCATCGTGTTGACCTGGCTGAAAGGCTTGCCGATAGGGTTGAGCTTCGATGGTAGGATCTTCGAGCGGATGTCGGCAGGGTTGACAAAATGAGCATCGTCATTCGGGTAGTCGACGTTGACCTGGAGGCCCTTATAGACAGGCTCCTCTCGCCATCCGCCATACATCAATCCGGCCGCCAGCAGGTAGCCTAAGATGAGCAATAAGCCTATGACCTTGAAGATGGTCTTGATCATTCAGTTTACATTTTATTAAGTTTATGCCAATGCTTCGGCAGTTGGCTTGACGAGGCGCTCGATGTCGACGCCTGCACCCATCATGACTACGACGTCCAGTTTGCCCTGTGTACGTAGATCCTTCAGTCGCGCTACGAGATTCTCTTTGGCTACGACTTCCAGTTCATTGGCCAATGATTCATTTCCTTGGCTAATCGCCTGGGTGCGAATCTTCTCAAGCAACCATTCGCTGGTGACACCTGGGATAGGCTGCTCACGAGCAGGGTAGATTGGCAACAGTAGCGTACGGTCAGGGAGAGCCAGAGCCTCGGCGAAACCATCGACCAAATCGTGGGTGCGACTATAGAGATGTGGCTGGAAGCAGACGGTCACCTTACGGCCGGCAAAGAGCTTCATAACCGAAGAGAGCGAAGCTTTGACCTCGTCCGGATGGTGAGCGTAGTCGTCCATGACTACCAGATCGTCACGCTTGATGTAGAAATCGAAACGACGCTTCGCACCACCGAAAGTCTTCATGCCTGCGCGGAGTTCGTCGTCGGTACACCCATTGAGCCAACAGATCGTAAGTGCTGCTACCGCATTATCTATATTAATAGGAGCAGGAACTCCGAGCTCGATGTCCTTGATGAGCAGAGGCGCGGCACTAGCCTTACCCCAGCGCTGAGGCTCTTGGATGGCAAAATCGAAGACGATAGTTCCATTGCCAATGCGGACGTTGACTGCATAGAAGTCCGACTCCTCAGTGCTACTGTATTCTGCATATTTGGCGCCAGTTGCCAGTTGGCTGTGATCGACCTTGATACCTTTATGCTTAAGCAGCATTCCGTCTGGTCGGATCAGTGAGACATAATGAGCGAATGAAGCGCGATAAGCTTCTTCGGTACCATAAATGTCAAGGTGATCAGGATCACAGCTGGTAATGACGCTCATGTATGGGCTCAGTGTGTGGAAGGAACGATCGAACTCATCGGCCTCAATGACGGTAAGATCGCTCTTCTCCGAAAGCATCAAGTTGCTCTCGTATGGCTTGAGGATGCCGCCAAGGAATGCATTACAATCCACATGGCTCTGCTTGAGCACATGGGCAATCATGCTGCTGGTGGTCGTCTTGCCGTGAGTGCCAGCTACGCAAAGTCCGCGCTTCTGCTCGGTGACGATACCAAGGATCTTGCTACGCTTCATGACCTGGAAGCCGTTCTGCTGGAAGTAGCAGAGTTCTCCGTGATCCTTAGGAATGGCTGGCGTGTAGCAGACGATACACTGAGCAGGGTCCTTAAATTCTGGCGCAACAGCGTCGATATTATCTTCAAAGTGAATGTCGATTCCTTCTTTGATCAAAGCCTCAGTCAATGGTGATGGCGTCTTATCATAACCACCCACTTTATAGCCATTGGCCTTGAAATAGCGCTCGAGGGCAGACATGCCGATGCCGCCGGCTCCTACAAAATATATTGATTTCATGATCAAATTACAAATTACGAATTACAGATTACAAATTACGATTTCTTCTCTGCAATTTTGATGACGATATCTGCGATGGTATCCGCTGCATCGAACTTGCCCATGGCCTTGGCATTGCGCTCAAAGCGAGCAATACGTGCACTGTCCTTGACAAGAGCTATAGCATCCTTGACGAGTCGGGTAGGTGCCACATGATCAGGAATCAGGATGGCCGCATCGCGGGTGGCGAGGCTACGGGCGTTGGCTGTCTGATGATCTTCTGCAGCTGTTGGCAATGGTACGAAGATAGCGGCTTTGCCTAAGAGACAGACCTCATTGACTGCACCTGCACCAGAACGAGACACGACGATGTCGGCTGCACGGTAGGCTTTAGCCATGTCCGAAACAAAGATGGTAGGGTGGACATGCTTAGCGTCTGCATGACGTACAGCATTCTCCCACTTGTCTCCATCGGCCTTGCCTGTCTGCCAGAGCACCTGTACCCCAGCGTCCTCAAACTCCTTGATACCTGCTGCGATGGCATTGTTAACGCTTCGTGCACCAAGGCTACCTCCCGTTACAAAGATTGTTGGAAGGTTTGGATCCAGACCAAAGGCCTCGCGTGATTCCTCTACGGTCGCCTCGCATTCGAGCAACGACTGACGTACAGGATTGCCGGTCATCACGATGCGGTCAGCAGGGAAGAATCGGTCCATATTCGGATAGGCGACGCAGATCTTCTGTGCATTGTAAGCCAGCTTCTGGTTGGTCACTCCGGCAAAGCCGTTCTGCTCCTGGAGGATATATGGGACGCCGAGTTTGGCTGCAGCCTTGAGTGCAGCAGCACTGGCATAACCTCCTACGCCGACGGCTGCGTCTGGTTTGAACTCGCGGATGATCTTCTTGGCCTGACTGATGCTCTTAAATAAATCGATCAGTACCATGAGATTGCCGGGATGGAACAGCGGTCGGATAAAGCCACGAACCGGCAGACCGATGATCTTGTAACCTTCGGCAGGGACCTTCTCCATCTCCATACGACCCAATGCTCCGATGAAGAGAATCTCTGCATCTGGCTGGGCCTTCTTGATGGCGTTGGCTATAGAGACAGCGGGGAAGATGTGGCCACCAGTGCCACCTCCGCTAATAAGAAATCGCATATATTATTCTTGTTCGTTTATATTCTGTTCAACCATTAATGTCGCTTCTTCACGCTGCTGCTTCTCCTGCATGATGAGTCTGCTCAGCGCCAGCATCATGCCGAAAGACGCGCTTGTGGCCATGATGCTCGATCCGCCTCGGCTGATCAGCGGTAGTGGCTGGCCAGTGACGAACATGGCGCCAGTGCATACGCCGACATGGATCAGCGCCTGTATAACCATGATCAGCGGCAAGCCGATGATGATCAGTCGGATGTAAGTACTCTCCGTCTGCCGGGACAGATAGTAGCATCGGGCCAGCAACAGCAGATAGAGCAACGGGATCAGTGACGCGGGGAAGAATCCCCATTCCTCAAAGATAATGGCGTAGATATAGTCAGAGAATGCCTCAGGCAGGAAGTCTCGTAGACGACTTCTGCCAATGAATTGTCCCAGTGGATAGCCATTGGCAATGGCCATGTGCGAATAGATCTCCTGCGCCTTCTTGCCTCCCATATCCTCTTCCCAGAGAGGAATGTCTGAATGGTCATAAAGTCGATTGGCCCAAGTGGTGGCACGTCCCATGACCTTGTCGAGTGTATAACTGCTGGCGTTCACTCCACTGTCTGCCATGGCATCAGCGTCCATGTGATGGGTCTGATAAACCAAGAAGAGTGCTCCAGCGAAGAGTGCACCAAACGCTCCACCAATCAAGACTGTATTGATCAGATATTTGCCCTTGACCCCGGCAATGAAGAGAATGCCAAAACTGGCCATGATAATAATCATCGCACTCGAGAGATTCTGACCGATAATAAATATTAGCGGCAGTGTTATAAGTAGGATATAAGTCCAGTATCGTTTGAGCGTAGTCCTAGATCGGTAGAAAGAGAGGCGCTGATAGGTATAGTCCTTGGCCGTCACCGCTGCACACAGCATGGTGATGACACCGATTTTACATAACTCTACAGGCTGGAATCCTGCGATGGAACGTGCCGCGCCTTTCTGCTGTGCACCCAGGAAGACTGTAGCGGCAAAGAATCCCAAGCCGAGGATATAGAACATCTTGTCCCATGCCTTGAAGGACCTGAGGCTCATGCTTTGCGTCAGGAGCAGGATGATGAATCCTGTCAGCAGGTTCTTAATATGACTGAACGCAGGATCACTGGCGTTGACCGACTTGTTGGCCAACTGTGCTGTGGCGCTGAAGATCTCTACGAACGAGATGCAGATCAAGACCACATAGATGATCCAGATCTTGCTGTCGCCACGCATGATGCTACCTGCGAAAGTCTGTTTTTTCTGTTCTCCGGCCATGGAAGATTTGTTTCTATTACATTATTATATTATATAGAGTCTCCTGCGAGTATTACATCCACTCTTTGACAATCTCCTTCATCTGGTCACCACGATCCTCGTATGACTTGAAGAGGTCGAACGATGCACAGCAAGGAGAGAGGAGTACGGTATCTCCAGGACGAGCGAACTCGCGGCACTTCTCGAGAGCCTCGCGCATAGAGAGTGCATCGGCTACTGGCTTTCCCTGCTTGTCAAAGAAGTCATGCAACTTTTCGTTGTGCAGACCCATGTAGACGAGTGCGGTACACTTGTCCTTGACGAGCTGTTCGATTTCTGTATAGTCGTTACCCTTATCCTTGCCACCGAGGATGAGGACGGTCGGCTTATCCATCGACATCAGCGCGTACCAGCACGAGTTGACGTTGGTTGCCTTTGAGTCATTGATATACTGTACGCCATCTACGACACCACACTTCTCCAGACGGTGCTCCACACCCTTGAAGGTGGCGAGCGCCTTGCGGATCTGCTCCTTCTTCAAACCACTCAAGCGGGCAGAGAGGGTAGCAGCCATGGTATTGTAGAGGTTGTGAGGGCCAGGCAATGGCAATTCCTCGAGCGGAATCTCGGTAGTATCAACACTCATGGCAGCATCGAGCACGTTGATTACGAGGTTTCCGTCCTTGATGTATGCACCAGGAACAAGAGGTTTTTCTCCCATTTCCTTCAGGCTCATACCAGTGAATGGAATGAGGTTGGCCTTCAGAGGCTCAATGTGTCCGCTGAATGGATACATGCGCGAACCGTCTGGCATAGTGAGATCCGGACGTTCATTGTTGGTGCCAGTATAGTCGAGACCCTCAGTTGGAGCCTTGAGACGACGCTCAATTTCTTCGGCCACGATCGGATCGCCATTCCAGTAGATGACGTGGTCGCCAGCGGTCATGTTCTGTACGATGCGGAGCTTGGAGTTGATATAGTTCTGCATCTGGTGATCGTATCGGTCCATGTGATCAGGAGTGATGTTCATGATCACAGCAATATTAGCACGGAACTTATACATGTTGTCCAACTGGAAGCTTGAGAGCTCGATGACATAGTAGTCAAAGTTCTCAGTAGCTACCTGCAGCGCTAATGACTTACCTACATTGCCAGCCAAACCGACGTTGAGGCCAGATGACTTGAGGATGTGGTAGGTCATCATCGTGGTTGTGGTTTTACCGTTTGAACCAGTGATACAGATCATCTTGGCGTCAGTATATCGGCCAGCGAACTCAATCTCGCTGATGATAGGAGTACCCTGCACCATCAGCTTCACGATGAGCGGAGCTGTGAGAGGGATACCTGGTGACTTGATTACCTCGTCAGCATTGAGGATGAGTTCCTCAGTGTGAGGATGACCTTCCTCGTAAGGAATCTGGTACTGATCGAGCAACGCCTTATATTTGTCCTTGATAGGCGACATGTCTGAAAGGAATACGTCGAAACCCTTCACCTTGGCGAGTACTGCTGCACCTGCGCCACTTTCGCCTCCACCTAATACAACTATACGTGACATATTATATTATGAATTAAGAATCCTCAATTATGAATTAAAACTTATCGGATCTTCAGTGTCATGATGGCAAATGATGCCAAGATGATGGTCAGAATCCAGAAACGTGCAGTGACCTTGTTCTCATGGAAGGAACTGCGAGGCCACTTCAGCATGATTTTGTCCATAGCGCGCAACTGCGACAGCTGCTCTGGCTTCAGTCGGAAAGCATCATGGATAGGAGCGCGGTTGACGAAACGAAACTTCTTGCCGATGCGATTGCCTTTCTTAGCGATGAAGTTCTGGCCGAGGACGGAGATACTCTCAATCAGGAAGACAAAGCAGATGATCGGAATCAGCAGCTCCTTATGGATAATGACGGCAATCACCGCAATGATGCCACCGATAGGCAACGAACCTGTGTCGCCCATGAATATCTGTGCCGGATAGGCGTTGTACCACAGGAAGCCTACCAACGCACCAACGAATGCCATGATAAAGACTACCAGTTCCTGCGACCCCGGGATATACATGATATTGAAGTAATGTGCATATTCCACGTGACTGCTGAAATAGGCCAGCATACCAAGAGCGATGCACATAATGGCCGAATTGCCTGCGCAGAGGCCATCCATACCATCGTTGAGGTTCGAACCATTACTTACTGCCATGATGATGAAGGTAGTCATGCAGACGAAGAATACCCATCCTGCCGCCTGTTGCCAACTACCCATCCATCCAAAGAGACCGGCATAGTCGAGGTTATGATCTTTGATAAATGGTAGTGTCGTGACGGTCGACTTAATGAGTTCTCCGCCCTCGCGTACTACAGCATCCGGTGAGACCCACAGCACCAAGCCGACACCCAGTCCTAAGGACGCCTGTCCGATCAGTTTCATGATCGGACGCATACCGTTCTTATTCTTTTCGCGATAAGTGTCAGATGCTCCATAGAATTCACTAATCAGCTTCAGCCACTTTGGCATCTTGTCATAAGATTTACTATGTCCTTTGAGAAAGTCGTCAATGAATCCGAGGAATCCGAGCCAGATCGTAGTGACCAGCATCAGGATCATATAGATATTGCGCAGACGGCCCATCAGCAGACAAGGAATCAGAGTGGCCACAATGATAATGATGCCACCCATGGTAGGTACACCACGCTTTTCAACTCCGAAGGGATCGATCTCTGCATTGCGCTGAGCCTCGACACGGTTCTTGCGACGAGAGTAGCGGATAAACCACTCACCGAAGACCATAGAGATAATCAGCGCCAGGATCAATGCAGTGATGGCACGTGTAGAGATATATCCCCACATACCAGCACCTGGGATGTTGAAGGCCTCATCGAGATATCGGAAGAAATAATATAGCATTTTTGCAAATTACTAAATTACGAATTACAAATTACAGCCCCATCGCCTCGCGTACCACCTCATGGTCGTCGAAGTGGTGCTTCACGCCTTGGATAATCTGATAGTCTTCATGTCCCTTACCGGCGACGAGGATGACGTCTCCCTTTTGTGCCAGCATCACGGCGGTGCGGATGGCTTCACGACGGTCGCAGATAGTGAGCGCCTTGCTGCGGAGCTCATCGGTGTCGAGACCTGCCTGCATGTCCTTGAGGATCTCCTCTGGCTCCTCGAAGCGAGGATTGTCCGAAGTCAGGATCAGTCGGTCACTGCGCAGAGCAGCCTCCTTTGCCATGATCGGACGCTTGCCCTTATCACGGTTGCCACCACAACCAACTACAGTGATGATCTGGCCGGATGGTTTGGTGTCGAGAATCTCGCGGATGGTACCTAGTACGTTGATGAGTGCATCTGGCGTATGAGCATAGTCGATGATGGCGCTGAATCCCTTTGGCGAGCGGATGCTCTCAAAACGACCATTGACTGGTACGAGCTCAGAGACTTTCACTAACAGATCATCGTGTGTGATGCCGAGGTCGCGGCCTTCGTTCTTGGCATTCTGCAGGATCTCACAAGCCGCAGAGTATACGGCTATGAGGTTCGATGCATTGAAGCGGCCAACGAAATGTGTCTGTACCTCCTGGCCTTCGAGCAAAAGCGACATGCCTTCGAAATCCTCTTCGACGATGCGTGTAGTATAATCTGCCATCGAACGGACACTATAGAGCTTGCGGCGTGCACGGGTATTCTGCAACATGACCTCACCATTCTTGTCGTCGAGGTTGCTGATGGCAAATGCCTCCTTCTTCAGTCCGTCGAAGAAAGACTTCTTAGCTTTGAGATAGTTCTCGACGGTCTTGTGATAATCCATGTGGTCACGGGTCAGGTTGGTGAAGATACCGCCATCGAAATCCAGACCGCCGATACGCTTCTGGTCAGCGCTATGTGAAGAGACCTCCATAAACGCAAATGCGCAACCTTCTTCTACCATCTGGCGCAGAAGGTCATTCAAAGCCAAAGGATCAGGTGTGGTATGAGTCGCTGGTACAGCACGGTCGATGACGTAGTTGCATACGGTGCTGAGCAAGCCGCAAGGATAACCGAGCTTCATGAAGAGGTTGTAGAGCAAGGTGGCAATAGTCGTCTTGCCATTGGTGCCAGTGACGCCGACGAGTGTCAGCTGTTCGCTTGGATAACCATTCCATGCAGAGGCCAGCAGAGCCAGAGCGAGGTTACAGTCCTCAACCACTACATAAGTCTTGCCATTGTCGATGGTAGCAGCATTCTCTGCCATCCACTGCTGGTCACAAACCACTGCGCAAGCACCAGCTGCCAGCACCTGCGGGATAAATGAATGTCCATCCACATTGGTGCCACGCACCGCCACGAAGAGACTTCCCTCTTTCACCTGTCGGCTGTCCTGCTCAATGCTGTAGATTTCTATATCGGTCTGTTGGAGTCCTGCCAGCGTGTAGCTGAGGCGCTCCAGAAGAGTATTCAGTTTCATATCGGGTTAATAAATGAGTTTCTGTTTCTTGATCGTGTCGTACTTATTATTTCAGCGTGATACTGATTGTCTGACCACGGCTGCAGTTGCTGCCCGCTGGCATACTTTGGCTGACCACAGCTCCCTTGCCGTAAACGGACACACGCAAGCCAGCGCTTTCCAGCATATAGAGTGCATCTGCGGCACCCATACCATGTACATCTGGCACACGGCCAGGCTTAGCGCTACCCAGATCTGCCTCTTGGAATCGTAGCATATCGCGCTGTTTGCCCAAGTTTAGCTCATCGATCACCTCGCTGGTCATGCCAACAGGGCCACGCTTTGCTTTTGGTAGCATACCATGGTTGGCCACATTGATAGAGTCTGGTTCCACTTCCTTCAGTTTGCGCGAACAACTGCGAGCATAGACCTGTTCTGCAAAGTTTCGGAACACAGGACCTGCCATATAACCGCCACCCGGACGACCGAAGTTGCCTCCTGGACGGGCATCAATCACCACGACGCACGTATATTGTGGCTCGTCGGCAGGGAAGTATCCAGCAAACGATACATAGTGTCCATTGCCGCTATAAGAACCGTTGGCAAAGCGCTGAGCCGTTCCGGTCTTTCCTGCAATCTTGAGTTTCTTGCTCTTGGCGCCTTCACGCAGTGTGCGACCATCCGCATACCATTTGGTTTCTGCCGTGCCATGTTCAACGACGCCTTCCAGAGCGTGACGGATAGCTTTAATGGTTGACGACTTGCAGATACTTGAGTTGATTACCTCAGGCTCGTATTCCACAATAGTCTCTCCTTCCTTGACGATCTTGTCGACAATATAAGGCTTCATCAGTTTGCCGTCATTGGCAATGGCATTGTAGAAATTGAGAATATACATGCCAGGAATCTGAGTCTCGTAGCCATAGGAAATCTGTCCGAGAGAGACCTTACTCCATGTCTTATCACCCACCTTACGTTGGCGAGGTCGCTGAGCACCATAGAACTCCTCATTGAGGTTGAGATCCTCAAAGATCTTGGTCTTGTCGATCAAATCCAGATAGCGCTGAGGATTCTTCTCGTAAGCGCCTGTTGTCAGTTTGGCCAAAGAAATATTCGATGACTGTACCATGGCCTCATCGGCCGTTACTTCTCCTACAGGGTGGTCGTCACGAATTTCTTTTCCGTGATAGTTCCATGAGGACGGATGCTCCGCAGTATTGCCCGTATTCACACGGGTCTCAGGAGTGATCTTCTCGTCATCGAGCAATATCATATAGCTCACGGTCTTGAACGTCGAGCCTGGATCATAAATATCGGTGACGAAGTGATTATAGTCCTCGCTGCATCGGTCGCCAAAGCGCTTCAGGTTCGAGATGGCTTTGATCTTGCCGGTCTTCACCTCCATTACAGCGGCCCAGCCTCCCGCAGCATTCAGTTCAAGAATACGCTTGTTGAGCTCGTAGTCGAGAATCATCTGCATCTCCATGTCGAGGGTCGTGTAGACATCTGCGCCATCCTCAGGTTCTTGCTGCACGATGGTGATGCGGCGCGACTTGACCTTCTGGATAAATCCGATACCTTCACGTCCTGAGAGATATTTGTCAAAGGTCGACTCCAGTCCGTTTCGGCCGTGTCCCTTCATGTTGACCTTTTGTCCTTCCTCATTGGTGCGGATCGTGTCGGCCGGGAAGACGCCACCGATGGTCGATGATGCCATGCGATACTCTCCGTATGGACGATAACGGTGCGGACGCTCTTCTCCGATGAGTCCGATATGATTAGGATTCTTAGAGAAGAATGGCGCGCTCTTCTTCATCTCTTTGAAGTCAAGGTACGACACAGCACGGAAGGCCAGATAACGTCCCTTGCCTTGCTTATAAGCGTTGCGGAATGCGGCTGCATGATCAGCAGCACTACGGTGTGGCGCCAGCTTATGCATATACTGTGCAGCAGGACCATTAGGAGCGAAGTAATGTGCGACAGTGTCCGAAGGCAAAAGCTTCACCATGATAGTGCGCTTCTTATGCTCTATTGAGTCATAGATGCGCTTTGGCATCTCCTTGTCCTTGGTGCGGAAGTCGAAATAAACGTCATATTGAGGCAGAGAAGCCGCAATCATATCGCCTGTCTCACTATAGATCACGCCACGGATCTGCTGTATCGAAATACTGTCCTTCTTCAGGTTCTTGACCAGCCCTCGGTACTTATCTCCATGCACGATCATCGTATTGAAAGAGCATAAGCAGATGAATCCGACATACAACAATAGCACTCCGCATACGATACCGAAGCGGATGCCATAGGTCGGATTCCATTGCTTAAATTTGTCCCTTAAAAACATAATCTTCTATCAATACGTTTTGTTAGTCGATGATTACAGGTGGTTCATCACTCTCGATGAGTTCGATATCGCTCTTCGATACCTGCTCGATGATATACTCCGGGCGGTTCTTCATCGTCAAGATGCCCCATTTCTCAATGCTGGTATATCGCTGGTCATTGCGCTGAGCCTTGAGCTTACTAATCTCTGAAAGACTATCCTCATACTCATAGCGCAACTGGATGAATCCCATCAGCAGCAGTACCACCACCAGGATCTTCTTGAAGTTGCGATGCAGGAACTCTTTGCCGCCAGAATCATTGCTCTGGATGAGGCTGGAGACTTCTTCAAATATGTTGCCAAATGTACTCACGTTCTTTTTCGTTTATTTGTCGGTTACCGATTTTTCGGCAATGCGAAGCTTTGCACTACGAGAGCGAGGATTACGCTCCACCTCCTCGTCTGTTGCTTCGATGACTTTGTTGTTGATGGCCTTAAGTGGTGCGATAACGCGTCCGTAGAAGTCTTTCTCTACCTGACCGTCTGTTTTGCCGCTCTTGATGATGTTCTTGACAATGCGGTCTTCCAGCGAGTGGTAAGTCATCACTACAAGTCTTCCAGCGTTCTCTCCGTTCTTATCTGGAGGCGTCAGCAGGCCGATGGCTGCATTGAGCATCTCTTCCAGCGCCTGCATCTCATGATTGACTTCTATGCGCAAGGCCTGGAAGACCTGTGCCAGTTCCTTCTTCTCCGCCTTAGGACTGATCATCGGCTTCACTACTGCCATCAGGTCCCCTGTAGTAGCAATGGCTTTCTGTTGACGCTGCTTCACAATGGCCTGTGCCATTCGTCTCGCTTGTCGCAACTCGCCATAAAGAGTGAATATTCTTGTCAACTCCTGCTCGTCTGCTTCCTGCAGAATGTCCGCCGCCGTCTTGCCAGCACGGGTATTCATTCGCATGTCCAACGGAGCATCAAATCGGAAAGCAAAGCCTCGCTCTGCATCGTCGAGGTGATGGCTTGATACTCCCAGGTCGGCCAGCAGTCCATCTATATGCTTCACACCGTGATAACGCATCCAGTTCTTGAGGTAGCGGAAATTTGATCGGATGAAAGTGAAATTGTCTGGTACCGACTCCTCACTAAAAATGTTCTTCTCTGCGTCCGGATCCTGATCGAAACTGTAAAGATGACCTTTCTTGCCCAACTTCTGTAGGATGGCCCTACTATGGCCGCCACCTCCGAAAGTGACATCCACATAAACGCCATCCGGACGGATTTTCAGACCCTCCAGACATTCGTTCAGCATTACCGGTACGTGATACTCCATTTCGTGACCTTAAAAATTATATTTTTACTATAGTGAAGTCAATAAAAAGCGGTCAAAGGTACGTATTTTCCCCGAATTTTACAAATAATAGCTTATAAAATTATAACTTTTTTAATCTTGTTGCTTGTTTTGCTATTCTATTTGCATGTTTTTTGACAAAAATCATTGTTTTTTGCAAGGAAAAACCATAGATTTTTTTATTTTCTCGAAAATATTCTTTATCTTTGCACTCGCGTTATAGGTCGAATACATTTGCGTTATTTGGCAAAAAAATCTTACTTTTATACAACCGAATATGTCACAGTCAAGCAATAATTCTGAGTCTCGTGCTACCTTTGCGACCCGTCTTGGTGCAGTAGCAGCCGCTGTAGGTTCTGCTGTCGGTTTAGGCAATATCTGGCGTTTCCCTTATGAGGTCGGCGATAATGGTGGTGGAGCTTTCCTGATCATCTATCTGTTCTCCGTACTTCTCCTTGGTATGCCATTGCTCATTGCCGAGTTCGTCATCGGTCGTTCTTCTCACAGCAATGTTGCCAGTGCATTCCGTCGTCTCAATCCTGGTTCTCAATGGTACTGGATCGGAGTCCTCGGCATCTTGGTCGCCGTCTTCATCCTCGGCTTTTACGTCGTTGTTCTCGGCTGGACACTCTATTATACCTGGCTTTCGTTGATCAATGGATTCCCACAGGGCGCTGATGCTATTTCCTCCCATTTCGGAGAATTTACGCAGAGTACTGATATGCTGGCGTGGATGCTTTTTGCTATCTGCCTTAATGCTGTGATTTTGCTTGGTGGCGTGCAGAAAGGTATCGAGCGAGCCTCTCGTTTTATGATGCCTCTGCTGGCCGTCCTGCTCTTCGGCTTGGTCTTCAATAGTTTTACGCTCGATAATGCTTTAGAGGGTCTTAACTTCCTCTTCATGCCAGACTTCTCTCGTGTGACAGGTGAGACCTTCATCGCTGCTATGGGACAGGCTTTCTTCAGCCTCAGTGTCGCTATGGGTATCATGATCGCTTACGGTAGCTACCTCGGTGATAATACCAAGATTGGCAAGACCGCTTTGCAGGTTTCTTTGCTCGATACTGTGATTGCTATTCTGGCAGGTGTCGTTATCTTCCCTGCTTGCTTCACCTACTTCGATATGCCAGCTGACATCACTACTGGTATGCCTGCTGATTTGGCTGGTCCAAGCCTCGTTTTCAAGACTTTGCCTATCGTCTTCCAGCAGATGCCTGGTGGCTATGTCTGGTGTCTTTTGTTCTTCCTGCTCATCACGGTAGCAGGCCTTACCTCTTGTATGAGTATCTTCGAGGTACCTATCTCTTTCGTACAGGAAGTTTTCCACACCACTCGTCGTATCGCTACCTGGAGCTGCTGCATTCTCTCGCTCGTTCTGGGTCTCTGCTGTCTGCCAATCATGGGTCAGTGGATGGGTGTTTCATTCTTCGGCGATCAGATGTTCGATTTTCTCGATACCATTACCTCTAAGTACATGATGCCGATCGGCGCCTTCCTGACCTCTCTCTATGTCGGTTGGCGTCTCGACAAGGATATTATCCACGATGCAATTTCTAACTGGCGTAACGACTCAGGCTGGTATCTCAAGCCACTTCTCTGGTTGCTCCGCGTATTTGCTCCTATTTGTATCATGCTCATCTTCTTGGGCGGTATCGGTATCCTCTAATCCTTTCTTATTATGGCTAACGAACGTGCACTTTTCGTCACCAAACTCGGTGGCATCCTTGCTGCAGTAGGTTCAGCGGTAGGTTTAGGCAATATCTGGCGATTCCCTACCGAGACGGGTGCCAATGGTGGTGCAGCCTTTATCCTTATATATTTGTTATGTGTCCTGCTGTTGGGTACTCCATTGATGTTGGCCGAACTTTCTTTAGGCCGTACCACACATAGCAATCCTGTCGGCACTTATCGCAAATTGTCTCCTGGTACCGCTTGGCCTATTCTGGGTTATCTCGGAGCTATCGCACAGTTGCTTGTTCTCGGTTTCTACTCGGTTGTGGCAGGTTGGACGCTCTATTATGCAGTTACCGCCTTGCTCGATATGCTGCCAGACTTTGCGCAGTTCAGCACAGGTCTCACCACTCCTTTGTTCTGCACCGTCATCTTCATCCTGCTCAATGCCGTCATCGTTTTAGGAGGTGTTCAGAAGGGTATCGAGCGAGCTTCTAACATCATGATGCCAGTCCTCGGCTTTCTGCTCGTTGTTCTGTGTGTCAACTCGTTGTTGCTCCCAGGCGCTGGCGAAGGCTTGTCGTTCCTCTTCCATCCTGATTTCTCTAAGATCAACGCCTCTGTAGTCGTCTCGGCTATGGGTCAGTCGTTCTTCAGCATCTCTGTCGGTATCGGCTGTCTGCTGACATACGGTTCTTATTTGACCGATAAGACCGTCATGGGCAAGACCGCGTTGAGCATCACCTTGCTCGATACGCTCATCGCCATCCTCTCAGGTGTCGTCATCTTCCCAGCCTGCTTCTCATACGGCGTCATGCCAGATGCAGGTCCTGGCCTGGCATTCATTACTCTGCCTGAGGTCTTCAGCCAGATGCTCGGTGGCTATTTCTGGTGTGTGTTGTTCTTCCTTCTGCTTTCTCTGGCAGCGCTGACCAGCACCATTTCGATGTTCGAGACGCCGATTGCCATTTTCCATGAGGAGTTCCACATGACGCGTCGTAAGTCGGTGCTTTGTACCACGGGTATTGGTCTTTTCCTCGGCATCCTCTGCTGCTTCTCGTTCTGTCCTGTTTACAGCGAGCAGCTGAGTGTCTTTGGCAAGACATTCTTCGATTTGTTCGATAATGTCACGGCCAACTACCTCATGCCAGGCTGTGGCATGCTGATGTCCCTTTATGTCGGTTGGGTATTGCCGAAAGAGAAATTTGTCAATACACTCACCAACAACGGTACGACCTCCGGCTGGTACATCCCAGCTTTCTATTTCGTTGTCAGATATTTCGCTCCACTTTGCATTTTTGTGATTTTCTTGAGCGGATTAGGCGTGTTCTAAATTTTTTATCCCGAAATTTTTGCGGCGCAGAGATATTTTTCCTATCTTTGCGCCCGCATTTTAATTGCAATAGAGTTATTTCCTTATTATCAACAATGATTGGCAACCATTGTATTAAAGTATAAAAAGTTGCTGATGATCTTAACCATCTAAAAAGTTGAACTACTTATTCACTTCTGAATCGGTGTCAAAGGGACACCCAGACAAGGTCGCTGACCAGATCAGCGACACAGTACTTGACAATCTTCTCGCTTGGGATCCTCAGAGCAAGGTAGCTTGTGAGACCCTCGTTACTACCGGTCAGGTAGTCATTGCTGGCGAGATCAAGACCACGGCCGACGTCGAACTGCGTGATGCTGTTCGCGAGACCATCAAGGAAATCGGCTACACCAAGGCCGAGTACAAATTTGACAGCGAGAGCTGTGGCATCTTCTCTGCCCTTCATGCACAGAGCGCCGACATCAACCGTGGCGTTGAGCGTAGCGTTCCAGAGGAGCAGGGTGCTGGCGATCAGGGCATGATGTTCGGTTATGCTACCAACGAGACCCATAACCGCATGCCATTGACCCTCGAGCTGAGCCACCTCCTCCTCATCGAGCTTGACAAGATCCGTCGCGAGGAGCCTTCTCCAATGCCATACCTCCGTCCTGATGCCAAGAGCCAGGTGACCGTAGAGTATGACGGCGTGACCAACCAGCCAGTACGTGTCCACACCATCGTCCTCTCTACTCAGCACGATGAGTTCGATACAGACGACGAGAAGATGCTTGCCAAGATCCGTCAGGACGTCAAGGACATTCTCATCCCACGCGTCATCAACAATCGTCTCAACGAGTACGAGCGTTCACTCTTCGACGAGAACTTCACCCTCTTTGTCAACCCAACAGGCAAGTTCGTCATCGGTGGTCCTCACGGTGATACCGGTCTCACCGGCCGTAAGATCATTGTCGATACCTACGGCGGTCATGGTGCTCACGGTGGTGGTGCATTCTCTGGCAAGGACCCTTCAAAGGTCGATCGTTCAGCCGCTTACGCCGCTCGTCACATCGCCAACAACCTCGTAGCAGCAGGCGTTGCCGACAAGGCGCTCGTGCAGGTAGCATACGCCATCGGTGTAGCTCAGCCAGTGAGCCTCTTCGTCAATACCTATGGCACCGCCAAGGTCAATCTCACTGACGCAGAGATCTCTGCTAAGGTTAGCAAGGTTTTCGATATGACTCCACGCGCCATCGAACAGCGCCTTAAGCTCCGCAATCCTATCTACACCGAGACCGCAGCTTACGGTCACTTCGGTCGTCCAAGCGAGGTAGTCACCAAGACCTTCACCGACCGTCTCGGCCATCAGAAGACCGTCGAGGTAGAGCTCTTCACCTGGGAGAAGCTTGACTACGTTGACGCTGTCAAGAAGGAGTTCGCACTCGCATGAACCACGAAGTAATCAGCGAGCGTGCAGAGAAAGTCCTCTCGTGGCTCGACGCGCATAATATACCATACACCTGCTACAGCCACCCCGAAGGCAAGACCATCGAGGAAGCCAAGCGCTGGTGGAAAGACGATGGCAGCGTCCACTGCAAGAACCTTTTCTTCCGCAATCATAAAGGCAATCAGCACTACCTGGTCTGCTTCCATTGCGACCATGACATGGACATCCACGACATGGAGCATTGTCTCAAGGAGCGCCTTATGGCCGCTGGCTTCAATTCTCCTGGTAAGCTCAGCTTCGCCTCTCCTGAGCGAATGATGAAGTACCTCGGCCTCGAGCCAGGTAGTGTCTCTCCCTTCGGCCTGATCAACGATGAGGAACATCATGTCATTCTCTTCCTCGATGCGAATCTACAGCAAGCAGAGACGCTCTCTTTCCATCCGAATGATTGCCGTGGCACTGTCGTTATCCGTCGCACCGACTTGGAGCGTTGCCTTGAGATCTTAGGCAGCACTTACGAATATACGGAACTCTACACATTATAATATATAGCAAAGGGGGTGGGCAAATCGACCACCCCCTTTGTCGTCCTTCAGTCTCAGCTCATCTGCTGAGCCACACTCTCTTCCACCGCCTTCATAGCATCGAGCGTACGCTGCTGTAGCACTTCCAGCTCCCATCCGAGCTGCTCTGCACCACGCTCTATCACCTCGCGTGAGCAACCTGCTGCAAAAGCCTTGTTCTTGTACTTCTTTTTAAGCGATTTGAGCTCCATGTCCTGACAGCTCTTCGATGGTCGCATCAGTGCAGTAGCCCAGATCAGGCCAGTCAACTCATCGGCAGCGAAGAGTACCTTCTCCATTTCGTGTTCAGGAGCAATGTCTGTCGAGAGTCCATACGCATGGCTACAGATCGCATGGATCATTTGCTCGCCGACCCCGCCTTCTCGCAGCAGCTCAGGAGCTTTGATGCAATGCTGCTCCGGATACTCCTCAAAGTCAATGTCATGCAGGAGTCCTACCAGACCCCAGAAATCCACATCCTCGCCATAACCGAGCTCCACAGCATACCATCGCATCACACCCTCCACGGTGTATGCATGCTGCAGATGAAAAGGATCCTTGTTATACTTCTTAAGCAGCTCGACGGCTGCCTCGCGTGAGATATGTTCTTCCATAATTTTATGATATTAAAATAGTTTTTTCTATCTCTTCGTAATGTACAAAATAGTTTTTCAATATTTATAATTTGCGCGACAAAGATACGTACATTTCTCAGTTTCTCCAAATTATTGATACACTATTTTGTTTTGTGAGGGTATATATTTTTACGTCTTTTCTTCGTTTTAGAAGAATGAAAGGACGCCGTGAGTGCAAGTTGTCCATTCCTGAACGTAAGAAAGGACGTCTTGCATGCAGGATATCCCTTCCTTGATCATGGCATCCTCTACACTGTACGGTGTAGGAGATGCCTTCGTGTCGGCATCCTTTCCACTGTACCGTGTAGAGGATGCCGAGGTCGTGGAATCTAACACTGCGGACGTAGTGTTAGATTCGTAAGTTTGGGAATATCTCAGAAAAATCACTGGAATACCTTCCATTTTGAAGGATTTCTTTGGAGGATTTCAAGATTCTATTTATCTTTGCCGCATGAAATTATAAAAATGTAATACTATGATTGAACAGATGCTTGAATATAACCGACAGTTTGTCGAGTCTTAATATTACCTTTATTACAATGAAAAAATCACTACTTCTAACCACTTTGTTCCTGGCCGGAACTGCCAGCTTGTCGGCACAGAATCCTGCCATCAGTGCTATGTATACACCTGATCCTGCGCCATACGTGCATGGAGATAAGGTCTATCTTTTCGTCGATCATGACGAGGATGATGCCATCTATTTCAAGATGAAGGACTGGGTTTTGTTCAGTACCGAGGATATGGTCAACTGGACGTATCTCGGCGCTCAGGTCTCAACGGAGACCTTTGCATGGGCTGCACAGGGTGACCGTGCATGGGCGCAGCAGGCCGTGGAGCGTAACGGCAAGTGGTACTGGTATCTCTGTTGCAATACCGCTGACGGCAAGGACGCGCTGGCTGTAGCTGTGGCCGACAAGCCTACGGGTCCGTGGAAGGATGCTATTGGCGGTCCTATGGCTATCGGTTTCGGTTTCATCGACCCGACGGTCTTCATCGACGATGATGGAACGCCTTATCTCTTCTGGGGTAACAAAGGCTTCTGGTATGGCAAACTCAATGAGGATATGATCTCTTTTGTCAATGGTTATCAGGAGGTTCCGGGATATACTGATCCGAAGAGCTTCGGCGCGCTTCAGTCGAAAATGGATTGGAGCATCGGTAAGGAGCGTATGATGACGCAGTATGAGGAAGGTCCGTGGGTGACCAAGCGCAACGGTATCTACTATGCGGTATACGCTTCGGGTGGCGTCCCTGAGCACATGGCTTATTCGACGGCTCCGACCATCAACGGACCTTGGACTTATCAGGGTCGATGCATGGATGAGGCGGAGAACAGCTTCACCATCCATGGAGGTAACATCAACTTCAAGGGTCAGGACTATATGTTCTATCACAACGGAGCGCTGGCCAATGGCGGAGGTTTCCGTCGCGCTACCTGCATTGAGGAGTTCCAGTTCAATGCTGATGGCAGCATCCCGATGATTCCATTCACGAAAGAGGGCGTCAAGCCAGTCGGAACCATCAATCCCTATAAGCGAGTAGAGGGTGAGACAATGTCGAGTAGCTACGGTGTGAAGCTGGATCGTCTGGCAGGAGAGGAGCACTATGTGACTTCGATCCACAATGGCGACTGGGTGAAGCTGCGTGAGGTAGACTTCGGAAAAGGTGGTGCAAAGGAGCTTACTGCGGCTATCCGCAACCTGAAGCATGAGGGTACGGTGGAGTTCTATCTCGACAAGCTCGACGGAAAGCCTTTTGCTGCTGCAAGCTTCTCAGAGGGTGATACTCAGCAGGTTGCTAAGACGAAGATTCTGCAGACACCTGAAGGAAAGCATGACGTCTATGTGCTCTTCCGTGGCGGTGATGAGGAGCTCTTCGACTTTGACTGGTGGCAGCTTCTGTGACATTGCTATGATCAAGAACTATATCTTTGACCTCGTCGGAGTCATTGGCGATTTCGGAACGAAGCGGATCTTCCAGCATTTCATTGAGTTGGGAGCTACAGACGTGTGGGAGCTCAATAATGAGATGGATCTTGGCTATCTCAGCGGAGAGAAGTTTCTAATAGAGGTGCAGAAACGCTGTCTAGGGACGACGGTCGAGCAGCTTCGTGCGGAGTACATAGCTCCGATGACCTTGCCTGCTCAACATCTGAAAATGCTGTGTGATCTGCGCAAGGAGCATCGCGTCTTCTTGCTCAGCAACGTCGGCGATATGCACTGGCAGCACTTTGTTGAGACAGTGGAGGAACGAGGGTTCCGTCTCGATGACTGCTTCGACGCTGTCTTCCCTTCCTTCCAGACACATTATAACAAGCCAGATGCCAGGGCCTTCCAGCATCTCGTCGCTGCCACGGGTATCAATCCTTCCGAGACGCTTTTCCTCGACGATTCTTCCGCTAATGTCCAAGCAGCTATTGACTTAGGATTACAAGGAGAGGTGATTATTCCTTCGTTCCCTAATCCTCAGTATGGAAAACTCCTTGCCATTAAATAGAATGGACACGGTGGACGCAAGACGTCCATTCCCAAAAACAAGAATGGACGTTTTGAAGGCATGGTGTCCATTCCTTGAACCAAGAATGGACATTTTGGAGGCATGGCGTCCATTCCTGCTTCGTGGCATATCTGCCACGGTACCGTGATAAAGATGCCATGATCAAAAATATCAACACTTCGTTCAATGTGTTGATATCGCGCAAGAAAAATCTTAACATCGCGTACGTAATGTTGAAATCAAAAAAACTCGGGCAGTCAGCAATGCTGGCAACCAGGTTGTGGAAGACTTTTTCCAATCTGTTCTTTTTGGTGTCTTTTTACTACAAAAATGAGTAGTTTGCAGTTTTTTTTTATGTTCTATAACATTTTTTTGAAAAAACTTACAATAAAAAATTCATTGTATTAAAATTTTTTATACCTTTGCAGCACTATTAATAATGCAGAGGTCCCCTTTTTGTGGGTGGGTCAAAGTATTATTAAGAGTCTGATGTTGTGCATTATTATATATAATGTGTCGGTCAGAAAATAATTGAAAGACGTTTACTACGTCTTGGTCTTGGCATCTCTAAACTACCACAATTGAGTATCATCCAAGAAACAAGGCAAGAGTAGATGTCCTGTGGGTATGTAGTATCCACTATAGGGTTATTGTGTCAATACTAACCTTTATAGGTTGTGTTGCCATTAATTAATCCGTAGTGTAATAGCTTCATACGGCGTGGGCTCTTGGTATTCAAAAACACGCTGAAATCAGTTACTGAAGATTTGGAAGTTCGCTCGTGTAAATAACTGAAAATAAGGAAAGAATCAGCAAAAACGGAATCTTAAATTATCTAAACGGGAGAGCGATTAGTTTAGGATATAGGGGAACAATCTCGGGAAAAGTTTTTATCTTTGCGGTGAAATTTTTAAGCGCAAGATAAAAATGAAAATTACAACTTATTTAACAGATTGCAAGCGCAAGGGCGCTGAGCAGAGTCCGCTCCTTAATAATTTAGGGAGCAAGGGAAACGCATGTCTGTGTTTTCGTTTGCGTGACAAGAATCTCGATCTCAAAGTGAGAACGGACATCCTTGTCATGAGTGAGTTTTGGGATAATGACATCCCAGGTTATGGCAAGACAAGAAAACTTTCTTCTGCTGACAGGAAGAAGGTCAATACTCTTGTTGCCGCCATCATCACCAAGTTATCTGATGAGTACGATGAAGAGACGGCAGATGCTGTTTGGGTACGTGAGGTTGTGAACCGCTGTATGTTCCCAGATTTGGAGCAGAAGCGTTCAACTCCAACCTTCATTGATCGCTTTGAGCAATATCTCGACGAGCACAAGATGGCAGAGAACACATATAACATCTATAAGCCTACTCTCAATAAGTTGAAGAGATATGAGGCTTACAGGAGGGAGATAGATGGCATAAAAGATTTCCATCTGTATGTTGAGACCATCACCTCTGATGATTACCATGACTTTGAGGAGTACATACAGAACGAACATGAACTGTTCAAGGAGTACAGCGATTTCTATTCTCAGTTCGAGTTGAAAGGTGTAAGCATTCCCAAGCCAATGGCAATAGTAACCATAGCCTATATGATACGCCACCTGCGAACCATTCACCACTGGTGCATAAAACAAGGCTATACCACGAACAAGTCCTGCGACCAGGTTTCCAATCCAGACCCGACACTCGGCACACCTATATATATTACGTTGGAAGAACGAGACAAAATCTACAATGCAGACCTCAGTAAGCATTGCATGTCAATACAGATGGCACGTGACTTCTTCATGTTCCAGTCTATGATAGGATGCAGGGTCGGTGACCTGCGCAAGATGACATACGACAACATTCATGACGGCGTACTGACCTACATCCCCCATAAGACAATGGGCAGACTAGGAAATTCAGTAGAAGTTCCTCTCAATTCCAAGGCAAAGGAGATTCTTGCGAGGAACTATTCCGATGGACACCTTCTCTTCCCAAAGCACGCAGTAACCACATGCACGGGTGCATTGAACAAGGAAATAAAGAGATTGTTCGCCATCTGTGGCATAACAAGGATGGTGACCGTGAGAAATCCTGTCACAGGAGCAGACGAGCAGAAGCCGATAAACGAGATTGCATCAAGCCACATGGCAAGACGCACATTCATTGGCAACCTTTACAAGAAGGTCAAAGACCCAGAACTCATCTGTTCCATGACAGGACACACAAAGGGCAGTCGCTCCTTCACACGATACAGAGAGATCGACGAAGACATCAGAATAGAATTGGTAAACCTCATCAACTAAACCACTGATATGAAAGTAACAGCATTTATCCGACAGGCTACGGTCAAGGGTACTCCCAATGAGACCGTACATATATATTTCCGCGTGCGCGATGGCAAGACCGACATCAAGGCAGCAAGCGAGCTCTCCATCAATCCCAACCATTGGAATGCAGAAAAGCAGGGCTACAAGTCACGCGTATCACTTGTATGCGAATCTGCCAAGGTGGATTTCGAGAAGAAGATAAGCGATCTGAAGACGCTTATCTCTGAGAAATACTACCGAGGAGCAGATGGTGACTGGTTGAAGACCCTCATTGAAGAGTATCACCATCCAGACATCAACAAGCGTGTAAGCAAGAACAAGGAGAACCTCCTTCAGAACCGCATCCGTCAGTATGCAGAGAACCGTCCGCTTACTCCAAGAGCTAAAACTCGTTTGCTGAGCATTGCCAAGAAGGTTGACCGCTATACCATGTACATGACAACCATAATGAAGCGCAGGAACTTCGGACTCAACGTTGACACGATGACATCCGATGACCTACGTTCACTTCAGGCATTCATCTGTAAGGAGGTTGACTTCTACGATGAATACCCGGAACTCTACAGGGATATTGAAAAGGGCTATGCTCCTCGCGAACAGTCAGAGAACAGTCTCAACACAATTTTCCGTCGCATACATACAGTCACCAACTATTGTCTGAAGAACAAACTCACCACCAATGACCCATTTGCGACCTTCGAGACTCCAAAGGTAATATACGGCCCACCTTTCTATCTCAATCTCGAAGAGCGAGACAAGGTCTATTATGCAGACCTCAGCGAATGCTGCAGGGGAATGCAGGTGTATCGAGACATCTTCATGTTCCAATGTCTGATAGGGTGTCGCGCTGGCGACTTGCTCACTCTGCGCAAAGATAACATCGTTGACGGAGCAATAGAATACATTGCGGAGAAGACCAAGGGACATAACCCTCGTACCATTCGTGTACCACTCAACGACAAGGCAAAGGCAATCCTTGAAAAGTACAATGACCTTGTTGACCGCATCCTGCCAAAGTTCAACTATAGCGTCTACAACAAGAACATCCGCAACATTCTCAAGCATGTCGGCATTAACAGCAAGGTCGTTGTCATCAACCTCATGACAAGAGAGTCAGAGATGAAGCCTTTATGCGATGTTGCAACAACCCATACTGCACGCAAGACCTTCATCGGTAACCTCTATAAGAAGGTAAAGGATCCGAGTCTCGTTGCTTCACTCTCTGGTCACACTGATGGCAGCCGTGCCTTTGCCCGCTATCGTGAGATCGACATGGATATGAAGCGCGAGTTGGTGGAGATGATAGATTGATATACCTTCTGTTTTTGCCAGAATAATTGGGAGATATTCATTGCAAAGAACACTTTTTTGTGTCTATGTGATGAATTCTCCTGATTTTCTACCTTTTTACAAAAATAATGTGTATCTTTGCACCCATTTTATAGACTATTATGGCAATTACAAGAATCGCATATACAAAACAGGCAACGACTTACGATGAGCAGATACGCATCCTCCGCAGTCGTGGTGTGGTCATTTCCGATGTGGCGAAAGCCAAGGAGTACCTGGCAGACATCGGGTATTACCGCCTTGGATTCTATATGCATCCATTTGAGATAACATACCCTCTCCTTGACTCTCGCCGTAATCATGATGTGCGCCCCGGCACAAAGATTGAGGATGTTGTGGCACTATACTACTTTGACCTGGATCTGAGAAACATTCTCAACCGTTATCTGTCAAGGATTGAGGTTGCCATGCGTACAACCATCATCTATGAGTTGTCAAACAAGTACGTTGCAGATCCTAATTGGTTTGTTAATCCATCCGTGCTATCGGCACAGTTCATCTCAGACTTCCCTGGCACAGCCTATAATTCTATCAAGAAAAAGCCGACGATCAAGCGTCATCATCTGAAATACCTTGGTCAGTATGCTCCTGCATGGAAGACCATGGAATATATGACACTTGGAAATCTCGAAGTTCTGTATGACAGTCTTCTTCTGGATATTGACAAACGCATAATCAGTACTCATTTCGGAGAACCTGCTACTGCCACATTCAAGACCTACATGTCTGCCGTCCGTGAAGTGCGCAATGCCTGCGCTCATGGCAATGTACTGTTTGGAATGACGTTAACCTCTGGTATCAGAGTTGGCGTTGCCTGCTCGTCATTTCCTGCTCATACTCAGCAGACCTTTCATGGAGCGTTGCGTGTGATAGACTATCTGATGAGAAAAGTCTCAGTCAACAGAGCAAACGATATGTGGAAGGAGATATATGCAGCCACTCGACTGCTTTATTCTAAATCTCCGATGCTTCAGCCGCTTATAGAGTCACAAACAGGTATAATTTTGCCTGTAGAGACGTCAGAATCACCCTCTATTGTCACAAAAATAGTTAATTGGATAAAAAAGTTTATCTAAATCATTGTCAATTGAGAAAAAAAGTGTAACTTTGCATCATCAAAAGTGTATCTGGGAAGCCCCGTAGCACCCATCTGCACTATAAACAAGATGAAATCGAGCTCTTCCTGCTTGCAGTTGGGGCTCGTTTTTTCGTTTATGGCAAACCTGTTTATGAGTAGAAAAGAGAATCAGGAAAAATTTGAGGCATTCAAGACAGAAGTCCTTAAATGGCGTAACGAGCATCTTCTGGAATGCAAGATGTTCGAGAAAAGCATGTACGAAAATGACGGTGCGCCATTGGTCAACGTATATCAGGACGTTCTGATGTTACTTCCTTCTATGGTCAAGAAATGGAAAACTCTTTCATTACAACCATCGACATATGACCTGAATCATCTTGATGAAGTTGTGGAAGGCTCATCGCTGGCAAACAAGCTCATCAACGATTTCAAACAGGATGCCTCTCCAAAGGCAGGTATCCTTCTCAGCTGGATATTCTATGGAGACTTCTTTGAGGCTATTGTCTCTCTCAACGAAAAGTTTGCCAACGACAAGAAAAAACTCAGTTACATCAATCGCAAGATCTGTGCTTTCGTTGCCAAAGGTGCCGTAAAGACCAGTATCAAGGCTGGCTACAGAACCAAAGAGCAATGGGATGACTTTTACCATACGAGCAAGATGCTCGAAGATGGTGACGTTCTCGGTTGGA
>JAZRXZ010000129.1:0-8056 GCA_045600445.1 Bacteroidales bacterium
CACCTTCCCCCTTCCAGAGGAAATAAATCTTTTCAAATAATTTGTCTTTGTCGTTTGCCATAAACTATTAGTGTTTGGTTTACGGCCGCAAAGGTCGGTAATATTTTTATGGTACGCAAGGCGTCAAAAATGGACACTCACGTTTTGTCTAAAAGACGGAATGTATTACTTCAAACGCACTTTCCCTTCAAGTGAACTTTCCCTAATAGTTGCTTGAGGCGCGTATTGTTTAACCAATGACTCAACAATGATTCGACTTGGTTCAGGTATCGCTGGACTTAACGTTATTTCCATACCATCAAACACATTATCTTTCAAGTGCATATCATAATAACTGATTGAAGGTATTATTCCGTTATTCCATGCATCGAAAAACATGTTATTTCCGTTATACCCTTGCATGAAAGATTCTACATTTTTGTACTTTCTCCCAGGGACTATAATTAATACAAATCTGCTTTCTTTTTCGAAACTCCATCTTTCCTGCTTGTACAATCCGAACTTTGAAGTATTAACTGTAATGCCTAATATGTTAGATGGGTGTTGTGTCTTTACCACCAAATCTCTAATGTGTTCATTTACATCTAAAACATATTGCACTTTCTTGAAAACAAAAGGAATTTCATTTTCTGCAACAGCAAAAACAACATTTTCTGCATTAATAAAATCTTGCAATGGTGTTATTGTTCTTGTGTATACAGGTCTTGGATCGAAAGGGATTCCATTAACCGTTATAGGGACTTCGTTATTATACACCTTGAACATTTCGTGTTCAAGCGAAATTCTTACACCAATTCCGGAGCCTGTATATAATTTCCATAAAGGGATGCTTTCACTCTCGTCTTCCGTCCAACATGACACAAATGAGTATTGTCCAATCTTTACACCATTGGCAGTAATATTTTCTTCAAGATCATCTACTTTATCTAATCTATTGAAGCGGATAGTCTTATTCTTTAATATTAATGCTAAAGTATCTATTGTTGTGTAATGGTGGATTCTCATTAGATTATTAATAAACTGCTGTCTTTTCTACGAATTTATTGACGGAGATGTAGAATCGGTTGGTGCCTACGGCCATTGACTATCGTCTTCCTCGAACGCGACTCGGCAATGCTCAGGGAGCTGAGGTGTGGAAGTTGGTTATTTCTAGCCTTTGGTTTTCTTTGCTTCCTGCTTGAGCTGGGCGATGTATGCTTGCTCTACTGGAGTCAGAGTGCGCACTTGGTATTTGCGGTGCTCTTCAAGGGCTTTGGCACGGGCTTCTGCTGCGGAGATGGTGCCTGCATTAATGGTAGCGCCATATTATACCGAATTTTAAGTTACAAGATCATTAAGATTGTAGTAGAATGGGGCTTTCTTTAACTGTAGCGTACGGATGTATCGAACATCTATGCGTGGGCATACACCTGTGCGTACGCTTACCGAATTTACGATAAAGGATTACTTGACGATGCCTTTTTCGAGGTACTCGGCTAGGTTGGTGCGAACTTTGGCTGCTGCTTCATCGGCACTTACCTTTGCCATATCGTGCTTGACCATGAGTTCGACAAGCTGCTCGAAGGTTGTGGTTTGTGGATTCCAGCCCAACTCCTTCTTTGCCTTGGTTGGGTCACCCCAGAGGTTGACTACATCGGTTGGACGGTAGAAGTCTTCGCTGACCTTGACGAGTTCCTTGCCGATGAGTGCCTCAGGACCGGCTACACATACGCCTACCTCATTAAGGCCTTCGCCCTTGAACTCGAGGGTGATACCTGCGTGCTTAAAGGCGAGGTCGGTAAATTCGCGTACTGAATGCTGCACGCCTGTGGCGATGACGAAATCTTCTGGGGTATCGTGCTGAAGGATGAGCCACATGCACTCTACATAGTCCTTGGCATAGCCCCAGTCGCGGAGGGAATCGAGGTTGCCGAGGTAGAGGCAGTCCTGCTTGCCCTGGGCGATGCGTGCGGCTGCAAGGGTGATCTTGCGGGTGACGAAGGTCTCGCCTCGGCGCTCTGACTCGTGGTTGAAGAGGATGCCGGAGCAGCAGAACATGTTGTAGGCCTCACGGTACTCCTTGATGATCCAGTAGCCGTAGAGCTTGGCAACTGCGTATGGGGAGTATGGGTGGAATGGGGTCTTCTCGTTCTGTGGCACTTCCTCGACCTTGCCGTAGAGTTCGGAGGTGGATGCCTGATAGATGCGGCAGGTCTGCTCGAGGTGGTTGGTGCGGACGGCTTCGAGGATGCGGAGGACGCCTACGGCATCGACATCGGCTGTGAACTCAGGGGCATCGAACGACACCTGTACGTGCGACTGTGCTGCGAGGTTATAGATCTCGGTTGGCTGCACCTTGCCCACAAGCTTGACGAGCGACATGGAGTCGGACATGTCGGCATAGTGGAGGTGGAAATTCGGAGTGCCTTCGAGATGGGCGATACGCTCGCGGTAATCGACTGATGATCGGCGGATGATGCCGTGAACTTCGTAACCTTTGGCGAGGAGGAACTCTGAGAGGTAGCTACCGTCCTGGCCGGTGACACCGGTGATGAGGGCAATGTTCTTTGTCATACTCATATAAATGTATTTTTAGTTTTTATTTCTTTGCTAATTATTCTCTTCTGATATGTAATTCTATTGCGTCTGCGTTCTGTGTGCAGAAGGTTTTGGCGTCCTTGACTACCAGGGCAAGGTAGCCACCGCCTCCTGCTCCCGGCATCTTCCATGCAAGGACATCGTGCATGGAGCTAAACTTGTCTATGGCCTTCTGGATGTATGAGTTATCCTCATCCGGATGGCCCTGATAGGTGGGGCTGACCATGCCCGGGAACATGGCAACCTGTGCCTCGAATGAAGCTTTATAGGCGGATGCAAAGGCGTTGAGGTTCTTGGCGATGATGGCTTTCCAGCAGGAGTCGGCAGCATCGGCCAGGGCTTTGACCTTCTGAGGAGTTATGTCTTTGCCCTCCACTACTGAGCAGCCGGTCTTTCTTGGCTCGATAGGGATCATGACGAGGTGCTGCTCAAGGAAACGGAGGGTCATCTCATCGTTGGTGTATTCGACTTTCTCGGGCCAGAAATGGTTGTTGTAATAGTGGCGGCAGAGGCCTGGGATGCAGATGCCGATGGAGTCCTGTGCTCCGCTGATGTGTCCGTCTTGACGCTCGGGATTGTTCTCAAAGCAGAAGACAAGGCGGGCAAGGGTCTCAGGGTCCATCTTTGGAAGCTTGACGGGCCAGATCTTCTGGATCATCTTGCGGGTGGAGGTGGAGAGGCCACAGCGGTCACGGACTTCGAAGGTGGGCTCAAGGCTGATGGTGATGGCCCAACCGGGGTGGTACTGGGAGACGTAGGGCTGGTCAATCCAGGTGCCGGCAAGATCAAGCCTAGTTGGAATAGAGGACCCTCCCCCGACCACACCGCACCCCCTCAATCCCCCGAACAGCGGGGGCGGAAATCCACAAGGGAGGGGAGTGATTACCTCTATGGGTTGAGAAAGCTGCTGCTTGAGACTGGATGAGGAGCGGGCTTGGAGTCCTTCGGCAGGGGTGCGGTCGAGCTCGATGTACTGGATGCCTCTTTCGGCACAGAGGTTTTTCTTTTCTTCTGAGCCGCCCTCCTTATTGACCACAAGGATGTCGGGACGGAACTTGTCGAGCGAAGGGAGGAAGTCGATCACTCCACTGCCTTCGTTGATGCATGCGTCCTTGACGTAACGGATGCTCTTGACCATAAAGAGGCGCTCTTCCTGAGGGAACATCGGCCTACGATGCTTATACTCCTGATAGGTGGCATCTGACCCGATGCCCACGTAAAGGTCACCGAACTGTGAGGCCTGCTTGAAGAACTCCACGTGACCACTATGCAGGAGGTCGTAGCAACCCGACACAAAAACCTTCTTTGCCATTATTTCAATGATTCTTTATACCAGTCGAACAGCTTCTGGACGCCATCTTCGATCTCGACCTTGTGGGTCCAGCCGAGGGAGTGGAGCTTGCTGACATCGATGAGCTTGCGCATGGTGCCATCGGGCTTGGTGGTGTCGAAGTGGACTGTGCCCTGGAAGCCGACTGCCTTGACTACGAGCTCTGAGAGCTGGCGGATGGTGAGCTCTTTGCCAGTGCCTACGTTGATGTGGCAGTTGCGAATCTCGCCAAGCGATGGGATGGCGCCTCCGCGGCCGGTGGAGTGATTGCGGTCGACTACGCCATCGGCCTTGACGCCATAGTGGACACTGGAATATTTCTCGATGCCGATGATGTCGGAGAAGTTGACGTTGAGCAGGACGTGAACGGAGGCATCGGCCATGTCTTCTGACCAGAGGAACTCGCGGAGGGGGGTGCCGGTGCCCCAGAGACGGACGAGGTTGTCTTCAATGCCATAGAAGGCAAGTACCTTGCGAATAAGACTTTCGTCTGAAGTTTCGTCGATTACATAGCGGACGACTTCGCCATTCTCCTTGATGTTGGCGCCTACTGGTCGGATGCTGAGATCTTTGCGGATAGATGCCCAATCATTATCGTTGATCAACTTGGCGAGATAGACTTTGCGCATCATGGCTGGCATGACGTGACTATTTTCCAGATGGAAGTTGTCGTTAGGGCCATAGAGGTTGGTGGGCATGACGGCTATGTAGTTGGTGCCGTACTGGAGGTTGTACGACTCGCACATCTTGAGGCCTGCGATCTTGGCGATGGCGTACTCCTCGTTGGTGTACTCGAGCTCGGAGGTGAGGAGGCAGTCCTCCTTCATGGGCTGTGGGGTGTTCTTTGGGTAGATGCAGGTGGAGCCGAGGAAGAGGAGCTTCTCAACGCCATGGGCGTAGGCTTCGGAGATGACGTTGCACTGGATCTTCATGTTCATCATCATGAAGTCGGCTCGATAGAGCGAGTTGGCCATGATGCCGCCGACAAAGGCTGCGGCAAGGACTACGGCATCGGGACGCTCGTCATCGAAAAACTTCTTGACTGCATACTGATCGGTGAGGTCAAGCTCCTGATGGGTGCGGCCGATGAGATTGTGGTAGCCACGGGCTTTGAGGTTGTTCCAGATGGCGGAACCTACGAGGCCGCGGTGGCCGGCTATGTAGATTTTTGAGTCTTTGTTCATAACTTGAAAAATTTAATCGGGGGACGGGGTATGAATGTTTAATCTCTGCGGAAGATATCGCGAGTATAGACTTTATCGGCTACATCATTGAGCACCTCGTCAAAACGGTTGGCGATGATGCAGGCTGACTGCTGCTTGAAGGTGGAGAGGTCGTTGACCACCTGACTGCCGAAGAAGGTGCTGCCATCGGGAAGTGTGGGCTCGTAGATGATGACGGTGGCGCCTTTGGCCTTGATGCGCTTCATAATGCCTTGGATAGCGGACTGACGGAAGTTGTCGGAGTTGGCTTTCATGGTAAGGCGATAGACACCGATGGTGACAGAAGACCCTCTCACGTCTCCATTAAAGGGGGATGATAGGCCCCATTCGAACTGGTTATTTTCGCTATAGGCATACCAGCCGGCTTTCTTGAGCACCTGATCGGCAATGAAATCTTTGCGGGTGCGGTTGCTTTCCACAATTGCGGTCATCATCTGCTGTGGCACGTCCTGGTAGTTGGCCAGGAGCTGCTTGGTGTCTTTGGGCAGGCAGTAGCCGCCATAGCCGAACGATGGGTTGTTATAGTGGGTGCCTATGCGGGGGTCGAGGCCGATGCCCTGGATGATGGCTGCTGAGTCGAGGCCTTTGACTTCGGCATAGGTGTCGAGCTCGTTGAAGTAAGAGACACGGAGGGCCAAATAGGTGTTGGCAAAGAGCTTGACGGCTTCGGCTTCGGTGAGACCCATGAACAAGACTGGGATGCCTTTTGTATTTTTGGAGTGAGGAGTTAGGAGTGAGGAGTTAGGAGTTTCAGCTGAGCCGATAGCGCCTTCGAGGAGGAGATCTGCAAAGGTGTGGGCTGCCTGCTGGAGTTCTTCTAAATGGTTGACTTTGGTTAGCTTTGGAGTACCTACGATAATGCGGCTTGGGTAGAGATTGTCATAAAGGGCTTTGCTCTCGCGCAAGAACTCTGGGGAGAAGAGGAGGCGGAGATCGGGGCCATATTTGGCATAGAGGCGCTGGCAGTAGCCTACTGGGATGGTGCTCTTGATGACCATTACGGCCTCGGGATTGACGCTCATGACAAGGTCGATGACGTCCTCGATGTGGTGGGTGTCGAAATGATTCTGAACGGGATCATAGTTGGTGGGGGCGGCAATCACGATGAAGTCTGCATCACGATAGGCAGCCCCCCTCGTTCCCCCTTCATAGGGGGATGAATCCTCTGCTGCTAAAAGTTCGGCCTTCAGTTCTCCTTGATATGGAGATGATGGGTCGCGATATTGGCCTGCAATAACCAGAGGAAGCATCTTCTCGATGTACTCATCCTGAATAGGACTTATACCCTTGTTGATCTTCTCGACCTTCTCTGGAATGACATCAACGGCAGTCACCTGATGATACTGTGCCAAAAGTGTGGCTATGGATAAACCGACATAACCGGTGCCGGCTACTGCGATCTTAATGTCTTTAGGATTTCGCATGGGTGCAAAAGCTTCGCTTATGCCCGTCACCGAGATGTACGAGCACAAACCGAGAATACATAATAAAGTGCGCGACAAATTTAATAAAAGTATTCGAAATGAGCAAACAAATACTAATAAAATAGGCCCATCAGCATGAAAATAGCGCAATTTCACTGAATTTGCACACTGACGGGCGCATTTTGAGGGATGTAATTATCAAAACGCAGGTGGTACGTATGGTACTGGTTACGTTGGTCAGAAGCTATAGGAGATGTCGGCTGCGAGGGTGGTATCGAGGGTGAAGCTGGGGGTGATTTCTTGCCCGAAGAGATACCCTAAGGCGTGTGTCTGATGGTTGCGCTGGAGGGAGACAGCTTCGAGGGTGCGCTGGTACTGGGTAGCGTATTGGCCAGAAGTATCGACAGGACGGAGCTCGACTGTGGTGGATTGTGGATCTGCATCCTGTAGCACAGAGAAGCTGCGATCGAATGGCTGACCCGAGGCAGCTGTAAGGTTGACGCCATACTGCCAGCTGCCGGATGCAAGACCGGTGGTGGGATTGAAGGTGGGCTGATCGGGCACCTTGGTGGCATCTGGATTGACAATCATATAAATGCTTGCGATATCGTCTGGGACGGCATCGAGCGTCTCAAGGCGGAACTGTGCGTTGATGCGGGTGGCGAGGGCGAGGGTCAGGCTCTGGCCGGCTGAGGCGGTAATGGTGACCGACTGCACGCAACAGTAGGTGTCATAGATGCGTGAGCTGGGGAGTGCGGCTTCTGTGGGGCTGGTGATGGTGGCTGGTGCTAACTCGAGTTTATTAGATGGCAGCTCATGAAGGACAGCCACAAAGGTGTAGTCGCCCACTGGGAGCTTCAGAGAAAGGGAACCAAAGGTCTCGTTTTCGGCCAAGGATTCGCGCTTCTGCGAGAGGGTGGCCACTACCCCACCGTCAGCATCAAAGACTTTGAGTGACAGACGGTTGAGATGAGCAGGAATCTCGGAGGTGACGGCACGGGTGGAGTTATCACGTGTGAAGTTATCGCGGGTGGTGATGGTGAAGTCGGAAGACGAGAACGTAAAACTTACGTCATAGAACTTTTGATTCTGATCGATTTCTTCGGAAGCAAGTATAAAATCGCCAGAAGAGGTGCAAGAAGAGAAGAACGTAAGAAGTACGGTGGTCAGAACGGCCACATGCAGGAGATTTTTCATATTTTGGTGAATAACTTTTTACAAAATAATTATACTAAACGCACACAAAAATACATCTAATATTTCTCAACACGAATTGCCATGAATTGTCATAAAATTCTCATTAATAATTATTTATGAGTTATTCAAGACAGTACGTTTTAAAGGCAATTTTGAGTTGCTATCACTAATGTCCCGTTAAAGTTTTCAAAACGTTCTTTGAAATTATTGAATAATAGTCTTTTATGAGCTGATTTGCGATGAAACGGATTTGAATTCGTATCTTTGCGGCCAAATTATTGTTGGCCGATATGAATAAAGACAAA
>JAZRXZ010000130.1:0-1254 GCA_045600445.1 Bacteroidales bacterium
GTAACCATCCCACTTAGACCGTATTTTAGGAATGCAAAGTTCTTCGTACCTTTGCATTCCTAAAATCGTTTATTATGTTCAGTTTAAGTGAAAGCAACAAGTTTATGGTCTGCACGAGTGCTGTGGACCTTCGTAAGGGAGTTGATCCGTTGAGCCGCATGGTGCGTAGCTGTTCCATGTCTCCGACCGACGGGAGTGTCTATGTTTTTATGAATCGTACGCGTACTCGCATGAAACTCCTGCACTGGGAGCGTGGCGGATATGTGATATTCTACAAGCGTATGGAGCAGGGGCGCATCAGTCATACAGTGTTCAAGAGTGATGGATGTTGTGTTTTCAAGCTTCTGCGATGGGATGAACTGGTGCTCTTGGTGGAAGGAATATGTGCTAGTGCAAAACGCCGTAAAAGATTCAATATCAGTAACAAAGTTTAACTTAATAGTTTTGCGTATTTCATTAAAAATGAGTAACTTTGCATAGTATAAGAACAAGATCCTGTATGACAAAAAAGCAGTACATAACACAACTTACTTCACAAGAAGATTCTCTCTGCGGAAAGGATATTCCACAGGAGAATACCGCATCCGTTATAGATGGATTGTGTGATGTTATTGCCGACAAGGACACCATCATCTCCGAGCGTGACAAGCAGATTGCGAAGATGCAAGACCGTATAAAGTGGCTTGAGCGCAAGGTGTTCGGACGCAGCAGCGAGAAGCTTCATGCAGAGGATCCCAACCAGCTGTCCTTTGACTTCGGGGAAGAGGTCGTCGTTCCTCTGACTCCAGAAGAACTGAAGGCTACCGAGGAGAAGGTGACAGAGACTATCAATGGCATAAGTGGCGAAGCTGCGGGGCGACGTGCCTATAGGAAGCAGAGAGAATCGCGCAAAGGAAAAGAATATCGTATATCAGATGATATCCCACGTGATGAAGCCGTGCTGTTCTACCCTGAAGGATATGATGAAGAGAAAGATGTTATCATCGGATGGACTACCCATGAATATCTGGAGATAGACAAGGCCAGACCGCATCTAAGAGTAGAGAAGGAAGCCATCTGCAAGCCTAAGGATTCCACACCTACGGATGCACACACCGAGATACGCGAGGCACACGGCACGCAGAACTGCCTCCCTGGCTGCAAGGCAGGAAACAGCCTCATGGCAAGCATCGTGACGGCCAAGTTCTGCGACCATCTGCCTGAATACCGCCAGGCAAAGAGATATGAAGCGATGGGCATCCATCTGCCTACATC
>JAZRXZ010000131.1:0-2420 GCA_045600445.1 Bacteroidales bacterium
GCAAGTAAATCGTAAAAAATCATTTGTTTTGCTGGTTAAATTTCTTTGTTTGTTTGAGTCTGTATGATTCTCCGTTCATGTTAATGAGATGAGCGTTGTGAGTCAGTCTGTCCACCATAGCTGCCACGAGGACTTTGTCCCTGATGACTTCTCCCCATCTGTCGAAAGCGAGATTTGTGGTTATGATGGTGGATTTGGAGTCTGCTCTGAGTGAGAGGTGGTTGAAGAGCAGCTCGCCCGCCTCCTTGTCGCATGAGACGTACCCGAATTCATCACAGATTACAAGGTCATACTTCATAAACCTCAGTTCAAGCTGGTGCAGCTTCTTCTGTGACTTGCACTCCTTGATCTGCGTGATGAGATGCGGCACGGATGTGTACATGACATGCATGCCCTCCAAGCAGGCTTTCATACCCAAGGCTTTGGCAAGATGAGTCTTTCCTGTACCTGGGTTTCCGTAGAACACGATGTTGCGGTGTTCCCTGACGAAGTCGAGCGTCTCCAGCCTTGGGAGCAGGCCACGCACGCCCTCCGGCAGTTCATTCCTGTCAAGTTCCTCAAGATATTTCGGCTGCACGAATCCGGCAGTCTTTATGCGTGCCTTCTGCCTGCCTATGAGCCTTCTGTCGTACTCACCTTCGAGTATGGCATGGAGAGCCTCCTCAAGGCCCCATCCATGCTCCTGTGCAAGTTTTGTGATATTATCTTTCTCTGCAACGAGGTATGACAATCCGAGTTCACGCCCGTACCATTCAATTGTATGCTGATGTTCCATTGTAGACTGGTGTTGCGGTTGTTATGAGACTTGATATCTCCTTAAGGCCAGACAAGGAATAATCCTCTATCTGCGAAGATGTTATGCTTGAGAGCAGGGCATCGTCTGACTTCGGTGCTTTCTCGGCGAAGAGATACTGCTTGAAGGCATCCAGTGACGGCCTTACGTGACACTCCTTCAGAAGCTCATACGTGACAATGATGTCTTCCAGTATCAGCCCCTTCTCCTTTGTCAGGGTAAGCAGCGTGATAAAGTCCTGCGGATTGTCCGCAAAATGCGTATCGAAGAGCTCCCGTATCTCTTTCTCAGCCATGCGGAGAGCCTGCGATCCTGCCAGTGCACCTGGCTTGCGCTTGAACGTGCGCAGGTAATGCATCAGGTCCAGCTTCCATCCATTTACGGATATCCGCTCATGCGATGCCACCTGCCTGTCGTTGTAATAGAATACGATGCGGTTGCAATAGATGAAGACGGTGACCCGCTTGCCGACGAGATTGTCCGGCACGGAGAAGTGTATGCCCTTTATCAGGGCTGTACCGTACTTGTCTATGTGATAGGATGCCTGCTCGAAGCTTGAGATCTCGTTCTTCAGCGGCATCATGGCTGCTATGTCCTGTTCCGTCCGCTCCACTATGCCCATGGTCGCCACGCTCATCGGAGCGCCGTTGAGTTCGTTGCATGTCTCGCTGAGGTGCATCTGGGCATCAGCAAGGCAATGGAACGTATCCTCTTGGCAGAATGCCGCATTGCGCACCACATCCACACTCTTTTCTACGTGTCCCTTCTCGTTGCCGGCACGAGCGTTGCAGAAACGGTGACAGAAGCCATAGGCAGCCTTCATGCGCAGCAGGGCGTCAGTCGGACGCTTCTCCTTCTGAACGAACTCTGCAACGGCAACGCTCATATTGTCGTAAACCATACGGTGTGGCACATGCTCCATGTCGCTGAAATACTGGCGGTGGGAGTCAAGGAAGGCAAGCGTATCCTGCTTGAGATACAGATATGCCATGCGATGGTTGCTGTAGCTCAAGGTGAAGACTGCAATATACACCTTACGGCGCACGCCATCAATGGTGAGGTAGAACTCGCCCCAGTCAAACTCGCAGTCCTGCCCTGGCTCATACACCTGCCGTATGTAGCAATCCTGTATCTCGTCTCCCTTGCCTGTAGCCCGACGCACGTAATTGCATACGGATGGATAGCTGACGCTGTGTCCATGCTTCAGCAAATCTGCGTGCATGTTCTTTGCTGTCATCACGAGTTTGCGATCGCCACGCAGACGTTTCTCTATGTTTGTCTGGATGTATCCGTCAATAATGGAACAGACTTCTGCCGTCAGGACCGTCTTCTCACGCTGTGGAGTCTTGTACTTCGGCTCGCTCTTCAGATAGGCGACAAAAGCTTCATCACCCGCATTCTTTGCCACAAGATACTCATGTACGTACGCACTGACCGTACGTCTATTGAAACCTGTTACTCTTACTGTCGCACGTATGGATCCTGTCTGCTCATACGCGCTGATAATGTCTTTTCTTTCTAGCATATCTATCATTTTTGATGCATTGAATAATGAAATCCAAATGCAAAGTTAATAGCTTTTATTGGGAGCTCCCAACGCTTCGAGGCCTTGGTTATTCCTCTGCTT
>JAZRXZ010000132.1:0-1162 GCA_045600445.1 Bacteroidales bacterium
GCCACGAAGCAGATGCAGATGTGGGCCTCAATGCGTTTCTCCGTGAAGTGGAACATCGGTCTCATCTCCAACGTACCCTTACCGATTCTGAAGGCCCGCTCCACTACCCAAAGACCGTGATACTGGGATATGACCTCCTCCATGGGTAGGTCGGTGTTCGTGATGTAGCCCTTCAGACCGTCCCAGAGCATGTCCTCCTCTATCTTGTCCTCGTTGATGGATACGGTGATGTCCTTGCTGATGTCGAGGAACTTGTTGTAACCGCGCTTGTTCACGTTCTCCTTCGTGAGAGTGCCCTTGGCATATGCCTTGCGCAGTCTCTCGACGCCTTTGCTCCGGTTCCAGGCGTTCTTTCTCGCCCTTGTGTCTGAGTAACTGACGATGAGCCTCTGTGTGTCGCTTTTGCTGTATTCCTCCATATGCCCGTCTGTCCGGTCGACCGACAGGATCCAGTCCTTGATGGCCGGTGATTCGCTGCGTATCCTCGCTCCGAGTATATACTTGTAACCGGCGGACTCCAACAGGGCAACGTTCTTTGCACTCATCAATCCTGAGTCTGCAACGACCACGAAGTCCGTCAGGTTGAACCTCTGCACGAAGTCATCTATTATCGGTATCATCGTACGCCCCTCGTATTGGCTTCCGTTGAAGACGGAATAGGACAGCGGATATCCGTCCTCACTCACCAGTAGTCCCAGCACAATCTGCGACTCGGCCGTCTTTCCGTCCTTTGAGAACCCAGCCTGGCGCAGCTCGTCATCCGGCTGCGGCATGGACTCGAAGTAGAGAGTCGTCACATCGTAGAACACCAGTCCGATGCGGCCTCCGAGGACCTTCATAGTGTGCTTCACGCTTATCTGCTGCACCTTCTCCCGCTGCGTATTGTACAGCTTATCCATATACCTGTATATGTTATGCAGACGGATATCCTCATCGAAGTATGACTTCAAGTACTCGACAGTCGCGACCTTGCTCTGTGGCTGGCATACCCTTGCAATGACCAGATGGCGAAGGATGTCATCATCGATGGCGTTGAAGCCGATGCTGTCATAGATGTGGCTCAGGATGACCTGTGGCGTGTTGTGAAGCGTTCTCTCTATCCGAGATAGGGTGTTCTTTACTTCCTGAAGAGCCTTTTCGCTCTCATCAAAGTCAAGCGAGA
>JAZRXZ010000133.1:0-37651 GCA_045600445.1 Bacteroidales bacterium
GCCTGATCTAAACTCGTATCCAACCGTCTCTGACAAACTCCAACAATTTCTTCAAACTTCTACAAGTATCTCTGAAAATCTCCAAAGTTTTCAGAGAATACTTTGTAACATTTGCAAGACGGGGTTTGCCGAATGCTTACATCTGTTTCACCTCTTTTTTTTATATGTATCTTTTTTAGTCCTTCTTTTGCGTGGCAAGCCACATAGCTGGTGTTTCTCCAGCGAGTTTTTTGAATTGTGTGTTGAAATACTGAGCGTTCTTAAATCCACAATGCTCTGCTACGATTTCCTGGGTGTCTTTTGGATTCTCGATCATGAATTTTTTAGCTTCTTCAATACGATATTGATTGACTAAATCACGGAAAGTCGAGTCATAATTCTGGCTGATTAATGCAGAGAGTGTGGTCTTTCCGATATCCATCATGTCACATATCGTTTGGGCGGTGAGATCTTCATCCATCCAGACTTTCTTCTCCTCCATTAATTCACGGAACTGCTCAATGCGCTTGTCCATTTTGATATGTGCTGTAGTGAGCAGATTCTCAATGTGAGTTTTCTCCACTTCAGGAGACTCTTCTTCTTCTTCTTCTTGAATGTTTTCTTCTGGCGCGCGTTCTTCTGCTTGAGCGTATTCATTCTTTGTATTCTCTGCTTGCGGACGTTCGTTAAGCTTGCCGTAGAACAACGTCAGGTGCGACAACTCATAGAGGGTTACTGCCTTGTCATCGTCGCTATAGAACTCCAGATAAGCAATAATATGCTTGACAGCTGCGAGTGCAATGGTCAGCAATACACCAGAGATGATGTTGGCAGAGATCGCCTTGCGACCTAATATCAGCACGGAAGCCAGAATCACCAGTTCCACCAGATACATTACTGCTATGGTGCGGGAACGAGTAGTTGACTTGCGACGGAAGAAGAAACGGAAAATATCACCGAAACGATAGCCCTGCTTGTGCATAATAGAGAAGCAGAATATCGCCATAATACAAGTATTCGCATAATTAAAGAAGCGGAAAATGTCGTATCTAAACAGACAGTAGATACGAGCCATCTCAGTATCCAGCGCTCCTGTCAGTCCTTCTGGTGTCATGTGTTGACGACAGACTTCGGCCGCGACATCAAAACCCAGTAGAAACGACAGCAAATTGATGGAAACACCCACTACAATGGCCGGAATAACTAATAGGAAGAAGAATCGATGACCCAGACGCTTGCCCGAATAGTGCATATACATAAAGGAGATCAGGAAAACTGGGAACAATAATCCGCACGGAATACCGACAGTTTCTATCTTCACCATCGTGTCATAATGGACGTCTGGGTAAAAATAAGTACCTAAAACAGCGTAAAAAGCGATCGAAAGACCCTCTGCACAGCAAAAAAGACCCTGTCTATAGCTCTTCTTCTTGAGTAAAAAAGAGAAGAACCATAGTAAAGAAACGATGCTTGGGAGGAAATAAATCTGAGAAAGGAGCATTTTTTTCTGTTTTATGGGGGCAAATATAAGAAAAAAATCGATAACTTTATTATAAATTCGTTCAAAAACGCGAAAAATTATAAGATTTAGGCATATTTTGTAAAAAGTTATATTTTTTTTTATCGATTTTATAAAGGAGCGAGCATTTTTGTACCCTATCTTTGCAGCACCAAAAACGAAAACAGCGCAACAGGTCAAAATCCAGCAGGCTTTTTCGGAATGGCAAATTTGAACAAAACTTAAAAACAATGCAAGGAAAAAGAAATTGGAAATACATGATGCTACAGAGTTTGAGTCATCTGCTCATTATACTCTCACTGCTCATTACTTTATTTTTTCTTTTCTTTCTTGAAAATTAAGTTAGATTTGATCGACAATTATTATTAAAACATTATTATTAACTATTAAAAATTTACAACTATGGCAAAGACTCCAGTTAGTATTCAGATTGATGGATACAAAGAGCGTGAGGTATTGAAGGTTTCTTACGAGTTTGATCAGGCAACAGATAGAGAGGGTCAGATGACCGGTATCCCTCGTGGCGGTAAGGTTTATGTGAAGGTAAAGGCTCTCAACGATGGTACACCAGAGCTCCTTGCTTGGATGATCGAGCCACACTTGGCAAAAAATGTCACAATTGTCTTCAACGAGACTAAGACTGGCAAGGAAATGAAGAAGATTGAGATTACCGGAGCTTACTGCGTAGACTTCCATGAGAACTGGACAGATCAGCAGCAGCATTATGAGGAGATCGTGATGAGCTGTCAGCATATCAAGTTCGGCAACGTAGAATTTGAAAACGCGTGGGCTTAATATCAAGCTTCCTAATCTTTCAGAATTAATTAACAACTTAGAAACGGCTAATCTTTTCCGGTAAATAAAAGACTATATTATGGCAAAAACTCCAGTATATTTAGAGGTAAAGGGTTTTACAGTGCGTGAAGTAATCTCTGTTGAGTATAAGTTTAATCAGGAAACCGATATTGAAGGTCAGATTACTGGTATTCCTCGTGGTGGTAAGATTGATATTATCGTCAAGGCTCTTAATGACGGTAATAACGAGTTGATTCAGTGGATGCTTGCACCAAATGATCCTCGTGAAATGAATATCTCATTCCAGAATACCGTTGATGGCAAGATCATGAAGACTATCAAAGGAACGGGTTGCTACTGCATTCACTATGAAGAGATCTGGGAGGATGGTCAGCAGCATCAGGAGCATATCACCATCGTATGTCAGAATCTTGATAATGGTGGCGTCAAGTTTGAGAACTCTTGGAACTAAAAAAGATAAAAACATTTGAATAAACCGAGGAAAAATCCTCGGTTTATTCGTAAAAATGAGCCTAAATCTTTACAAAATAGAAAAAATAGCGCAAATATTTGATTTTTATGTGCTATTTTATCATAAGATAAAAAAAAAATATTATCTTTGCCTCATCAAATTGATGATTCATAATTTATAAAGACCCATTTTTACCCAGGATTTCTATATGGAGAAACTCATTACTATAGCTAATTCCTACGCTGAGGAATTCTGCAGCGATGCCATTCATCCTGCACACCTTTTTAAGGCCATTCTTCACAAGGAAATTGGTTTGATAGATTTCATTGAGAAGGAGCTTGACAAGGATTATTACTATCTGCTCGACTGGGCGGATGTACAGGTTCAGCTGGCTCCACGTTCAGCTCGTCCTAAGCGCGACCTTGAGTTCTGCGCCGAGTCAGAAGCAGTAGAGAAGGAAGCTGAGAACTATCGTGCCAAGTTCGGTTTAGAGGAAGTTGATGCTGTATGCTGGCTCGCTTCGCTCGTCACACCAGGAGTGGGCTTTAGCTTTGATGAGTTGAAGACCTTGCCTCTTACCCCAGCAGAGATTGCAGCAGTAAAGGGTACTGCCAAGGGCGCTGCTAAGGTAGAAGCATACCCTACACATCCTGCAGAAACCAAGAAGGCTACCGGCACGGGTGCAATAGCCAAGTATTGCATCAACAAGATTGCCGAGGCTGCAGATGGGAAGTTAGGAACCGTCATTGGTTTTGCAGACGAGACACAGACCATCTGCGAGATCATGGGCCGAATGACCAAGGCCAACCTCCTCATCGTTGGCGAGGCAGGTGTAGGTAAGACCTCGTTGGTCAACTCTTTCGTGAAGCGTGTGCAGAGCGGAGAGGTGCCAGCCTTCCTGCAAGGAACTGGTATCTATGAGATCGACCTGGCCGCTATCGGAGCCGATGCGCAGTATAAAGGCGAGATCGATGACCGATTCAAGAACGTCTTCAATGAGATTGCAGACATGGGTAATGCCATCCTGGTCATCGAGTCCATCGACAAAGTTTTCGACAAGCAGGGAGCTCTTTTCGGAGCAGCTACCATTCTGAAGTCAGAGCTCAGCAAGTGTAATCTCCGCTTGCTCTGCACTTCGAGCGTCGAAGGTTTCACCAAGAATATTGAGACCGATAAGGAGATGCTCAACAAGCTTGAGAAACTTACGGTCAATGCGCCCGACGACACCCTTTGCATGGAGATTCTCAAGGGCGTGATGCCAACGTATGAAGAGTTCCATGCCATCAGCGTTCCAGAGGAGTCAATGACCGAGTCGATCCGCCTGGCTAAGCGTTATCTCACCGAGCGTGCACTCCCAGATTCTGCCTTAGGTCTGCTCGACCGCACTCTGGCTCATAAGAAGTCAATTGTAGCGGCTCCTGCTGCCGGCGAGGAGAAGCCATCGCTCAGCATGGAAGACCTTTGCGCTGTCATTGCACAGCAGACAGGAGTGCCAATGGGTAAGGTACAGACACAGGAGCGAGATCGCCTCTTGGGCGCTGAAGAGACCATGAAGCAGCGTGTCATTGGCCAGGATCATGCCGTTAAGAAGGTGCTCGATTCAGTCTTCGAGTCACGTTCTGGCCTTAATAAGAAGGGCCAGCCAATGGGTTCATTCTTCTTCCTTGGCCCTACTGGTACAGGTAAGACCGAGCTGGCTAAGACCCTTGCCACTTTCCTTTTCGGCAACGAGTCATCGCTGATCCGTTTCGATATGTCTGAGTTCAAGGAGGAGCATTCAGTGGCATTGCTCTACGGTGCGCCTCCGGGCTATGTAGGTTATGAAGAGGGCGGCTTGCTCGTCAATAAGATCCGTCAGCAACCTTATTCTGTCGTCTTGTTCGATGAGATCGAGAAGGCTCATAAGTCAGTCTTTGACCTCTTCCTTCAGATCCTCGATGAGGGTAAGCTCCATGACCGACTGGGTCGTGTAGGCGATTTCTCCAATGCGTTGATCCTCTTCACCTCAAATATCGGTAGTCAGTTTATCAGCAAGACCTTCCAGGAAGGCCGTATCCCTGAGAACTCAGAGATGATGGACATTATGCAGGATTACTTCCGTCCGGAGTTCCTGGCACGTCTCACCGAGATCGTTCCATTCTCTCCAATTACCGAGGAGACTGTCGCTAAGATCTTCAGCGTACACCTCAAGGGACTTGTAAAGCTGCTTGAGGAGCAGGATATGCATCTTGAGATGACCGATGAGGTGCTTCGTAAGATTGCGATGAAGGGCTTTAACCCAGCTTATGGTGCTCGTCCGATCATCGGCAATATCCGTAAGGACTTGCGTCAGCCACTCTCGAAGATGATTATTTCTGGTAAGGTGAAGGCGGGTGATACCATCGTGGTTACTGTCGATGAGAACAGTACACCGCAGTTCGAAGTGAAGGCAAAGAGCTGATCCAGAACCCCTCATTTCTCGGAAAAATAAGATTATACATTATTAATAATATATATATAACATAAAAAATACAACTATGGCATTGAAAGAAAATTTCATTTCAATGGCTCCAGATGAGGAGTCTAACGCAAAGGTCACTCTTCTTGACCAGAACAAGACTTTGATGATGGATCAGTACACCGCTGATGCAGAGCCTGGCAATCCTGAACTCGTAGAGGATATCCAGAATATTAACGACGCATTTGATCACTTCAAGCCAAAAGTAGAAGTCAGCTTCACTGACGAAGAGGGCGGTTGCGTCGACGAGACATTGAAGTTTACCGAGCTTCGCGACTTCGAGGCAGATGGCGGTAAGGGTCGCCTTGTTCAGAACAGTGCTTTCCTATCGGGCACCAAGGCAAAGATCGATGTCAATACCAAGATTCGCAAGAGCATCGAGCAGAACCGTAAGCTCCGTGACATCCTCAAGGATGAGAGTTCACGTGCAGAACTCAAGGAGATGCTTCAGGCAATGTTGGCAGAGATTGAGGGGTAAAAAGTTAGTAGTAAAAAGTTAATAGTTAAAAGTTATATGGCAGAAACAGAAATGCAGAAGGCTACTGCTGGTCAGGCAGGCGCTGCAGCAGAAGGTCTACAGGAAAAACAGGGTGCTAAGGATGTGTCTAAGCTCTTAGCATCGTTCGGCGGTTTCAATGCTGTTCGTGGTTTCCTCCCAGATACTGATAATCTCAACCCAGCACGCAAGGCAGCAAAGGCAGTGTTCCTTTCAGACAAGCGTTTTGCAGATAAGCGCGCACAGCTTGCAAAGGATCTCCAGGCGTGGATCGATCTCCTTGACGAAGGTCATGACTCAGCTACCGCTTTCGTAGATGCTTGTAAGGCTAAGGAAGACAAGTATACCGATGTCCTCAAGCAGGGTATCACCGATGCGCTCTATGCTACCCAGAACCTCGAGCGTTCTTATCGTTCGCTTGACAACTTCTTCAAGACCTGCGGTACAGACAAGGTAAAGAACCTCCGTCTCATCAACGTCTATAAGGACGACATCGCAGATGCTGATTCAGGCTTCATGGGCGAGGTTAGTGACCTGCTCCGTAACGGTTTCGACCGTCTGTCGTTGAAGGATGCTTACTCTCTCATGGTCATCCCTGGCAACGTCTTCCAGGACAAGGCTACCCTCCTCCAGTGGGCTAAGATCGCCTTCAAGTATAAGGTGCTTTTGATCACCGACCATGCCGATGAGTATAGCTTCGACGATATGCAGGCCAATACAGAGATGTATAAGGATAGCGATCAGGAGCTCATGAACGTCGTAATGACTGCTAACTGGATCGTGGGTCGTGAGGCTGAGAAGATGTCAGCTGACGAGGAAGAGCAGAAGGCATTCTACGTATATCCATCTGGTGCTCTTGCCGGCAAGCTCTATGACGAGACCGCTAACATGGCACAGGGTGCAGGTGGTAAGAAGTATGGTACCCTCGATGGCGTGAAGGGTGTGAAGCTCGACCTGCTCAAGAGCGAGATCGCAGCACTCATGGACAATCAGGTGGTTCCTATGGTATACAGCGAGGGTCGTGTAATGGCATTCAACAACTCTACCCTTTACAATGGTGACCTCACCGCTATGAAGGAGTATCCTATCGTCCGCGTATTCGACTGGGTCAAGAAGGTGCTTATGAATTATGTACACGAGGTAGCTCTCGAGAACTGGGATCCATTCAACTCTCCAAAGAACCTCAAGTCGAAGATTCAGGCATTCCTTAACCAGTTCAAGGGTTATGGTAACCTCTTCCAGGATTATGAGATCGGCAATCCTGTTCAGGACCCTGAGACTAAGAATATCTCTGTAGATATCAGCCTGACTCCATTCTATGCAGCTAAGAACTTTGTGATCAAGGTTGCTGCTAGCAAGTCAGATAAGTCTGCTGAATAATCTTAAGCTTTCCAGAGTGGGTTCTGACCCCCTGAGTATTAGTTATTGTCCCCCTTAAGGGGGACTAATAACAATACTAGGGTATGAAGACCCACTCTGGAAAAGTAAATATAGTTTACAGTGAAGTCTAAGCCATAGATGCGTATCAGGTTATGGTTTCGTGCAGATGCAAAGCCATAGATGCGTACCAGGTTATGGTTTCGCACAAATGCAAAGCCATAGATGTGTGCCAGGTTATGGTCATACGTTGGCAGGAAGACTTCACAAATACCATTCTTAAAGCAATGAATTTCCAGGCAACCCTTCAATTTGGTGACAACACGGTTGGATACTACTCTAAGCAGTATGGTGTAGTGAATTTCAAGTGTCACTTCAATCGCGAGTTCGACGGGTTCCAACCCGCCACAGTAGCTTATTGTGAGCGAATCACACTGACAGTCGTCGCTCCGGGCAAGCAGGATCTGGCCCTTTATGAATGGTTTACCAGTGGCGGCGTGCTCAATGGCCGTATCGTGTTTGATGCCACATTAGGAGCGAAATTCGATCATGACGAGACCCGTGTCTTGAGTTTCGAAGAAGCTCACTGCTTCAGCCTGAGCGAGCATTATAATATAGACCTCCCAGAGAGGAGGCTTCTTGTCCTTGAGTTCGACGCCGAGATTATCAATTATAGTAACCAGACATTCAAGCATCTATTATGAACTACTCCAACAACATAAAGGTCCTCATGGTGCCTGAGATTGCCTTAGAGCGCCAGTATAAGTTCTCTCGAAGCAAGTGTCTGGCAGTGCAGCGTTTTGACTACCAGTTGCGCCGCACACGAAACGAATCGCTGAAGACCGTAGGTGGCACAGTACAGCCTACGTTGGTCTTTACGTTGCGTCTTACCTCTTTTCTGAATGCAGAAATCTTCTATGATCATCTGAAGAAGAGAGAACCGTTCGGATATACGTTCCTTTTCAATGCCACATTCGACCGCGAGACAGATCTGCTCGATCATGCTGATGACGAGATGCTCGTTCGGGGCTACGTCGTTGATGTTCAGGAAGATTTTAATACAGGGCTTTCAGATCATAAACATCAGGCCCTGATTACGGTGGAGCTTAAGCTCACAACCATTACCTATGTGGGTGAAGGCCGCGAACTTGAGCATCGCATCTCTAATACTATAGATTACTAATTAAGTCATGCACGGATAAAAGGTAAAAAATTATGGCTGATTCAAATTTTAAACGACAGATTGTCCTTGCAAAACAAGGAAACGAAATACTCACACTTAGCAGTGGGGTGGGACATTGCACCATTGGCTCTGTGTACTGTGACATCACGCTTTCAGAGATTGAATTTGTCAATGAGATGTATAGCCCTGCTCACTTAACTGTTAAGGCTACTCTTGTTCGTAATGGCCAGTCAGATTCTCAGAACGGACAGGACGCACAGTCTTTGCCTTCCTATCAGAGCGTTGTGGATTTCTTCTTGCTTGCCAAAGCCTCTGTTAAGGCACCTGATGAGAAGAACGCCCTTGTTCTTGTAGAGAGTAATTTATATGTGCATGAGGTGCGTCCTACGTATGTCAATAACAATGACGCCAAGAAGCTCATTCTGTATCTTGACATCTATAGTGCAGATAAGCTGCTGACGCTCGACAAGTATTCTAAATCTTACGTCCACAAGCGTTTATTCGGAGATATTATTAGTAGTGAGGTTAAACAATTCAAGGCAGGAGAAGGAGAAGAAATTACGATCTCTACGAAGGACTTAAGCGCACGCCTGAAATATTCGCAGAAAAAAGACGAAGAAAAGGCTCTTGAGCTTTACCATCCATATCTGGTGCAGTATAATGAGCCGTTCTATGATTTCCTGGCACGTACTGCCAACCGAATGGGTGAATTCCTTTATTTTGCCGACGGTAACCTGACGTTAGGCGCAAAGGTGGAAACCGATGCCGCAAAGATTAAAACGATTGGAAATTATGCGTCTTTTTCTGTAGATAGCTGCAAAAATAGTGTCCGCACGACCAGAGGTATTAGCCGTAAGTATACAGGTACTAAGTATGCTGAGTCGTGTAACGATACTACCCCTCGTTATACCCAACCCACTTCGAATGATGACTATCTTTTGAGCTATAAAAAGGATGGTTTCGATTCCTGGAAGAGCGAATACAAACCAGGATGGAGATTCCTTCCGCTTGCTTTTTCGACTTTGTTCACTACTCCGACTATTGGTGCCTTTATCGCTAAGATTCTTATTGATCAGGGTAAAGACATGGTTATCTCTAAATTAAATGCCGATGCGGTTAATGATAAATATAACGAGAATACTTTTGATAAAGCCCTTCCCTCTACCAAGTCGGCCGATGGAGAAAATGTTGTGGTGACAGGTACCTATCGTAAGTCAGATGACTATATTGATGATTGGTATGTCAATATTAATGCAGATTTCTACAATAAGATTGATGAGTGCGAGAGAATGATGTCCAGTCGCACGGTCACCATCACACTCAATGGTGATGATACGGTAAATTATCAGGTAGGTCAGATTGCCAAAGTTTCAAACATCAGTTATGTCATTACACAGGTTAAGTACAGTGAGATTTATGATGGCAGGAACATGAGATATGAGCATATCCTTCAGGCCTTGCCTCTCCTGAACGTTTCGATTGAAAATGGAAAGCATGAAGCCACACTAAAGCTGACCGACGGCCTTGCATCGAAACCTACCACTGGTACAAACATTGATATTTGTTGCCCTATGCCATTGCCAGAAGAGCGCCGTGTTCGCAAGGCTTCTCCACAAACCGCATGGGTTTCTGATAATGAAGACCCAAAATTCCTGGGTCGTGTTCGTATCTATTATTCCTGGGATCAGCCAGGAACAGCCTCTCCTTGGCTTCGTCAGGCTGAGCCTGCTGCCGGACATGGTGGCGGAGTCAGTTTCCGTCTCTATAAAAAAGATGAGGTCATGATCGGCTATGAGAATGACAATGTTGAGCAACCATTCGTCATCGGTGCGCTTTATCACGGCAAGGATGAACAAGACAACTCGTTTGGCCCTCCTATGGGTCGAAATAAAAAGGCACCAATCACGCACCAACTTTCGAATAGAAGTGGGCATAAGATGGTTATATCCGAGCTCAGGAATAATGCGTCTTTCTGGGCAGGAGCACAACCTGGCACGGCGTTGATCAAAAGCTGGATTACTGGATTAGTGAAAGAAAACGAAGAAGGCTCTGCTTTGGCAGGAGGTTTCCAGTTTTCTGACAAATATGGCATGTATAATGTGCAGATGTCGTCAGATCAGCGTCTTATCTCTATTGCGTCTCCTATGGGAGATATCAAAATGAGTGCTTTCACGGGGATTTCTATTACTGCCCCTCGAGGCAATATCTCGATTTCTGGCAAGAACGTGTCGATTAAAGCGGCCAATAAGCTGACATTAGAGTCTGGTGAGAATGCAAAAAATACGGAATTCAAAAAAACATGGCATGACGAGAACGCGGGTTGGGCAATTTTGAATGCTATCCCCCAAGGTGTATTAGGAGGTATATCTAATTTTATAACTTCATGTGTCGATATGAGTCTGGTGAGACATGTTGTTGAATGTATCATTGCTCCTGTCGATGGTACTTTGCAAATCAAGTCCAACCGTTATCTTTTGCTCGAAGCAGGTAAGGGCAGTGCCATGATTCCTCAAGATGGATTCCAGGATGCTAATATTGCAGAAAAGGATCCTGGCGGCTATAATAAGTATTATGGTGGCAGTAATAAGGCTCTGAAAATGAAGCTTCAGATTGAGAAACTTGTTGGGCTGGTTGATGGCACTGCTCAATATACGCAACTCCTGAATAACGTCAAAGAAACAGTAAAAACCTATAAAAAAGAACGAGACCGTCATGATGCAGAAGGGCATTTCTATGAGGACGAAAAGAATGCATATGAAGCTTTGAAAAATGTTTCCAATGATGACAACGCAGTAATTAAGGCTATGATTCTGGATGATGATTTTATAGTCGGTAATTTGGAACGTAGTATGGATATTGAAACTGCAGGTTGGAATTTGTTTGGCGCAATTAGTGAACTAAAAAAATTCGTCAAATCTTACAAAAAAAAGAATGATCATTGGGCTTGGGTATCTTATCTGAAAGATCCTGATTTCGGTATTGCTTTTACTAAGGCAGAGGATAAATATAGAAATTTATTTGACACGGTTATTGTGGTCCCTAATGATGTCGCTTCAATTGATAACGCTATTAGGGATTATGATAATTTGATTAATAACAAGCGTCCAAAATCGAATATTATGTTTACGTATCTTACTGCTTTGCGAGATCTCGGTACCACGTCAATACTTCAGCAAGATCCGAGAATTGCTAATCTGCCAGATAGTGAAGCAAAATGGGAAGAATTTTTTGAGAATTTGAAGTTCCATACCCCAGAAGGTCTTACCGTAGAGAAGCTTTTGGGCGAGGGTAATGACAAGTTTATTAATACATTTAAAAAGAATTTTAGTAATGTCATTCCTTGGTTAACATATAAGGAAAACGCTAATTGGGGCTATGATCGAGCTAAACAAGGACGCATCTTGTTCTCTGATCAGGATGGCAATACTTATTATGTGGATTCAAAAAATAGAAATATCCATTCGGACCCAAATCCGAATATCGGAGAGATCCAGAACCTGGTCTTGGATATATTCGGAGAAGAGTCTATTAGAAATTTAGAACCTTTGTTTTAAAACATGAGTCTTTTATCTAACATACAAGATACACTTAAGGCACTGAATGATTGTGTAGAAAAAAGTGCTGAAGAAATACGTAAGGCAAAAGCTGATGCGCAGGAGGTGCGTCAACAGTTGTTACGTTCAGAAAGTTCAGGACGATATATTCGAGATGATCAACGTCTTATTCTGTCTGCTCCAGAAATACTTATTGGAGACCTTACACCCAACGGAGAACTGAATACCAGCGATGGTCATTCCGTTGTGATTGTGCGAGGCAATACTGTTAGAATTGAAGGTGCAGGCAATGCAGATAATGGCATCGGCTCTGTAATTACTCGTGCTTCTTCTATTCAGCAGATTGCCGTTGATCCGGGTGCTGATGGCTCGGAGAATGTTGTTAAATTTATATCGGAGATTGTCTCTAAAGGACGCAGCATTGCGTTAGATAGCGAGAATGCTCCTTCCGATGCCTTTGCCCGCAATGCAGGTGCAAAGGTCGGCATCACCATCGCTTCTGACTCGGGGGTATCTATTTCTGCTCATAAGGAAGTTGAAGCTGATCTTAAGTCAATTGACGATAAACTGAAAACTTTAGAAGAAAAGAAATCAAAGATAAAGAGTAGTTTGTCAGATTTGAAATCAACTCTTAATCTCTATTCCAAAGAGTTGCAGAAAGTACTAGATAAGGACGACAAGATTCCTGCGGACCTTGATGAACTTCGTTCTGATCTTACCTCGCAGTACCGATGTACTATGGCTTTGGAATATTATATGCCAAAGATCGCTTTGGCATACGATATGTATTATTCCGCTCTGTCTAACCTCGCAGAAGTTTGCCGAACTATCAAAGCGCTCAAAGAAACTAAAGCAGAATTGAACAAGGTCAAGGGCGACTTCAAAACGAAGCCAAACGGCAACGCCATTAATATTGAATCAGAGACCATTAACCTTATCTCCAGAGATGGCGATGGCAACATCCGTGCCGATCAAGGATCTCAGATTCATCTGCAAGCGCAGAATATCACCCTTGAGAGTAAGGATGCCAAGGGAGCTCTTGACCCGAAGAGTCACGTCAAGGTGGCCGCTCAGGACATCCAGCTCACTACGGCGAATCCGAAGATCGACTATGATGCAAAGACCGCTGAAATGCCAGCCGTGGGTAAGGTCACAGTCACCAGTAAGGAGATCACCCTTGAGGGTGTAGATTATGATGAGCAGAAGATCGACAAGCCGGAGGAGAAGGAGATCACCGAAAAGGCGTTGACCCAAGAGGGTAAGATCCTGCTGCGTGCCGAGACGATCAGCTCACAGAGCACCGATACCGAAGGCAAGGCTACGGGTAAGATCGAGATCAATGCCAAGGCCGTGGAGGTCAAGAGCTTTGATGTGGATAAGGAGAAGCGCACCGATACAGCGTTGGCAGCAGGCTCTACCACGGTCATCGTCAGCGAGAAGATGCTCGTGGGTAGCCGTGATCAGCAGGCAAAGTCAAAGCAGCTGCAGGTGGCATCGGAGAAGGTGGCTATCCTTGCCAAAGACACGCTCGAGGCTCAGCAGGAGAAAGGTTTGCTGCAGCTTAAGGGCGGCAAGGCGGCACTCAGCGGCTCTGAGTCGGCTATCTATGGCAAGGTGAAGCTCGAAGGTGACACCACCATCAATGGCAAGGCCGAGATCAAGGGAGAAACCAAGACACCGAAAGCCACCATCGATAACCTTGAGGCCAAGAGCTCGCTTAAGAGCCCGAATATCTCTGATGGTATTGCCATCCCTGGAGGCCCGGCTTCTGCGGGTAGCGTAAGCGCTTCTTTGAAGGAAGAAGAGATCAAACAATAATCAGAAAGACAAGATCAATAGAATATGAATAGAGCGATTTTGATGGAGTTTCAGAAGATGGACAAGCGTATGGGTGCATACGTGGCATTGCTTAAACTCCGCTATGCGAATCTCTGTGTCAAGGCCGATGCCGTGGCTCTGCTGGGAGTGGAAGTTGCCATTGATGGTCAAAACAATAATATAGAAGATGTAGCCAAGGTCAAGATGGAAGGCGACTACCAGATGCACATCTATCCTGAAGACGAGGAGCTGCTGCCCAACATTGCCAAGGGAATCCTGGCTGTCCATCCAGAATTCAAACAGGAGATTCTCGACCCTGAGGAAGAGGATGTAGATGAGAGCAGCAACCCTTACCTGATACAGCACACCTTGCTGCTGACCATGCCAGACGTGGATGATGAGCGTTATGATCTGCTGACCGATGGCATCAAGGGCCTGCGTGACCAGTGTCAGGCAAAGCTCGATGAGATTTATCCTGAATACTGGACCCGTGTCAGCCCTGCCGTAGAGCAGGAAGAGCCTGTCAAGAAAGAGAAGAGCGTCAAAACCTTCGAGGATCGGCGTAAGCTCTACAATGATCAGGTGAAAGAGATGTATGAAACCAAGCTCAAGGAGATAGAAGAAGGTCATCAGCGCTGGCTGGCTTCACAGCAGGAGAAGGAGGCTTCTGTGGCTGCAGCAGGCAAGCAGGCTGGCATGAGCATGAAGATGGGTGATAACACTAACAAGGAGTAGTAGATAATCTGACAACGAGGAATGAGGCAATTGCATGACATAAGTGCAGAACTGCTGCTGCAATATCTGTATCCAGAGCTACAGGACGAGTGGACGGTGCAAAGTGAAGGTACATTCTACCGCAACTATAACACGGACGTCCTGTCGGTCGATGCCGAGCATAAGACCGTCAGCCTGGCACGTGATGGCATGCTGTCGCTTCTGCCACAAGGCTTGTTCAGTGATGAGAACGAGCTGAGAGACAAGAATAGCGAGGCCCGTCATAAGGAAGCCAAAGACCGTGAGCGTCATCTGCGTAGTGCTTTTGCACCGTTCGATAGTTTTGCCTTCCGTCGCCGGCTCCACATCGAGCAGCAGATCTCTGAGCTGCTGTCAGGAGCTGATGACTATATCCTGGAGCTGATGGGTTTCGAGCCCAAACCCGATGATGACCCTTGGGTGCGTAAGCTGTCAAGACTTCTGCCTAAGGTAAAGACCATCAGAGGTGACGAGCAGCTGATCCGTATCATCCTCAGCACGATTACTGAGTATCCTGTAGAGCTTTCCTGCCAGCGGTGGAGTGAGACGGATGATACGGTGTGCTGGATTCCCTGGCTGCATTATCGCATCCTGGCAGAGAATCTTTCGCCCCAGCAGTTCAGAGAGCTGTACAGCCGTGTGAAGGCTGTGGAGGATTTCGTGCGCGAGTGGTTCGTCCCTGCTGAGGCTCATCTGCAGATCGATGTCTGTCACCACAATGCCCCACAGATCATTGGTGGCGATCTCATTCTTAACTACAATTTGGAAATTAAATAAACGAAAAGATGGATATTAACGCCCGCATTTATTGGCAACCAGGCATGGAACTCAACGCCGAGACGTTCAGAAACTATGACGAGAATCTCGACGTGCGTCAGCAAGCCTCCATTCGTGCTGCACTTGGCATTAATATAGGTATACTGCCAGGTGCGGTATTCCAGTGCTCAGGCATGTTTGTCAACGGTAACTTCGAGATTCCGAGGTTGCGTTGCCAGGCTTTACTCCCGTCGGGATGGGTGCTCGATATCGATTCTGCGGTGACGGTGCCCGTCCCTAATCTGCAGGGAGAGACGCACTTCTACGTAGGCGCAAATTTCAGTACGGAATATGTGCATTTCCAGAAAGAGGGTGTTCCGTATGTGCGTCCAGATTATTCTTTTGGCATCTATACAAATAAACAGCTATTGGAGGAGTCCGCTTTTCCGGTAGCTCGTTTGTCGGTTTCTGGCGAGGAGCTCAACATCGACACAGAGTATATCGCTCCTTATCTGATTATGGCATCAGAACCACGGCAGAAGCAGATGCTCGATCATCTGATCAATGAGATGGTTGGCATTGTCAATCATCCGAATCTTGAGCCAGGTGATAAGGCGCGTACCATGCAGCGATACCTTTTCCGTCTGACTTCGTTTGACACCAACTACACGGTACTTGACTTCCTGCAGCTGACGCGTGAGATCGCCAGTGCGATGAATTATCTCATTTTCAGTCCTCAGAAGAAGGAGATCGATATCCCAGCCTATTCACAGTATGATGTGCAGCTGTGGTTCGAATGGCTCAAGCAGGTGTTTGTCGATGCGGTCAAGGTGCTCGATGAAACTGTGTTGGTCGATGATTCTATCGACTATGAGAAACTCAAGCGCGAACTGCGAGAGGAGATCACGGAGAACATCCGACAGGAAGTATATCCTGAGATGAATCGCCTCCTGACAGAATCGGTGGAGCGTATGCGCACCGAAATGACTGAACAGTTGCGCACCACCCTCAAAGGCTATATTGACGGCACGTTGCACCCAGAACTGTATCAGCGTCTGCATGACGAGCTGGATGAGCCAATGCGCCGAGAGCTGTATCAGCGTCTTTACGAAGATCTGTATAATGCGCTCTATGTGCCTGCTGCCGCCCCAGAGGATGATGTCTTCACTCCATTAATTTAAGGATCAAGAACCCATAATCGTATGAAGAGTCTGTCACTTCCGCTCACCATAGGCAAGAAAGGTCTTGAGCAGAACGAGAATCAGAAGGAGTCCATCAATCAGATGGTCAGCCTGCTGCTCGGTTCTGCCAAGGGGTCTTGTGTGGCTGATCCGAACTTCGGATTCATCTTTAATAACATGAGGTTCGAGAATATCAACGAGAACGAAGGCGTGGTGTTTAATAGCGGAGAGCACTCGGAGGGTGAGGACCTGGATCTTTACGACAAGAAAGTCTCTGGCACGTCAAAGAATCTCAACACCTTTGCCGCAGAGATGAGCAAAGAGATCGGCCGCTATGAGAAGCGCCTCAAGGATGTGGTCGTGAATATGACTTATATCCGTGAGCAGCGAAAGATCATTGTCTCTGTACTCGGTACGATTATCGAGACGAACGAAAGTTATAAGTACACCACTTTGATGAAGGTATGGAATTAAAGAAAAAATATATATCACCTGAGATGAGGATAATTCCTATGGAACATAGGGATATTATTACGGGTAGTACAGATCCGGATCCGGCGGCGGAGATTGAATCTATATCGTGGAGAGGGTACTGGAATATTCTCTTGCCTCTCTTCATGAGCCTATTGTTAGGATTCTCGTCATGCCATGATGAAGATCTCCCTAATCCTCCAGAGAGGGAACTTGTGCCAGCTTCTTTTTCTGTAGAGATAGAAGGAGATGCAGAAACGCGTCTGAGTTTTGATGATAATGGAGAAAATCTGGATTTTCATTTTGACGCGGGTGATAAGATCAAGCTTTATGATGGATGTGATACACCACATGAGTTGACATACAATGCAGGTGAAGCAAAGCTTAAGGGTTCTGTATGTCCTGGCAGGTCTTATGCTAATTATCGGGCAGTTTATCCTGCATCGACAACATCTGATTATAATAAAGTTTCGATTAGTGCAACTCAAACAGCAGTCAATGGCAGTTTTGACAAAGCGTCTGCTCCAATGATAGCGAATTATGATCATGAAAATAATAAACTGTTATTCAAACGTGCATTCTCTTTGCTGAAGATTAAGGTTCCTGCAGGATATTCAAAGATCGTAGTTTCGAACTACGGTTCTGATTACTTAACAGGAAATGCGACACTGACATATAACTTAGATGTTAGCATATCAAAGACTGAGGGTGAATCTAGTGTCTCGTTATTACCTGCTTCAGGACAAGAGATTGCTGCTGGTACTTATTACATGTGTGTGTTCCCAAGTGCACTTTCTGGCCTTCAGCTGGCTTGTTACAACGGAGACAAGATAAGCTTTAAATGTAAGAAGGCAAGTGATTCTGATGATTCTTCAATTGATAGTACAAAAGGAATTATTCTCGGAGATTTAACTGATTCAGGTTGGACTTTTACTTGTGAGGCTTATAAGATTACCCCTCCTGGTTCTTCAGGAAGCTATTATTTAGCGGATAGGAATATTGGAGCAACCAGCATTTCTGTTGAAGGAACTTCTTATCCAAAGAGCCAAGTTACAACGTCCATACCGTCCTCTGAATGGGGACCTAGTTGGAGCATGCCATATAGACTTGAACTGAAGGACTGGGCTGATATGATAAATTTAAGTACTTCCGAAGATATTGCAGTTACAAGTGGAGACTATCCTGAGATTAAGTTCCCTTTGTGTTCATATTGGGGATATGAATCAGATAATTTGTATGTGACATATCTTAATTTGTATAAAACAAGTGAAGGAATTTATACAGAGTTTATTCCAGAAGAATCAGCATCAATCGGTGATTCTTATAAAGCTGCCATCCGTCCCGTATTCACAGTCCCTGCACCATAATAACGATGAAACAAACTCTATTTGAAACAAGGCAGAAAGCCGAGTATTTGCTGAAAGAGGCAATGAACATCTGGCGTCAGAATGACCTGGATGGTAGCCTTGATGGCCTGGAGAATGATCCTGTCTTTATGTTGTTGCTCTCAGCTGTCGCTTATCAGAGCAATGAGATAGAGATGGACATTGAGCGTCTGAAGCAGGAGGTCCTGACAGAGTTCGTACATAAGGTTGTCCCTTATGAAATGGTACGTGCCATCCCTGCCTCTGTCGTCGTGGCTGCCACCTTGAGCCCTGATGCCGTAGAGCAGCAGATGGATGAGACTCAGGCTTTCACTCTAGCAGAGACACAATATAGCTTCATGCCGCTCATGAAGACCCGTATCATCGGTGCAGAGGTTGCCTCTATCGTTCGTCTGGATGGCCGCCGCTGGCAAGTGTCGCTGAACTTCCGTCAGCCGACATCTGACCTCTCGGGTTTCTCATTTGCCATCACGAATGCACTTTATGATGATCTGAAAGTCTTCTATCAAGGGCAGGAGATCCAGCTGATCAAGCCTCAGGACTATTATGAGATGCCATTGAACGATTGTTTCGCCTATGAGCATATCTACCACACTGGCGAAGACTCGTACGATGCCTTGATGCCATCCGTAGAGATGGGTCTGCGTCGAGGTGTAGCACAGTATATTATCCGTCAGGGTACTGTGATCGACAATCATGCAGAATCGACACAAATAGATTTGGTCTTTGAGTTCGGAAATATTACAAGCGAATTCGAATTCAGCAGCAAAGTCTTCCGCATCAACACGGTGCAGCTGGTCAATGTGCGTAAGCAGAAAGCAACCCTTTCGAACTCTAATCCTATTGCTCGTCTGGCAGGTGTCATCGAGACACAAAGTGGTGAGGTGCAAGAGACCTCTCAGTATATCTCCATGCTGAGACATGATAAGCAGATGTATGGCGATGTGCCGGTAGAGGTGCGTCGTGTGTCTGGCGATCGCTTCTCCCAGAGCAGTCTTATCAAGATGCTCGGAAGCCTTACGCAGAAATTGCATTCTGACTATTACGCCTTCCTGCATATCAATGGGACGGAGGCTGAGGCTCTGATCCGACGCATCAACAACCTGACCTCACGTTTGCAGGCTCTGTGCGATGCGCAGGAGGGTTCTTCGGCGGAAGGTACCTATGCCATCCTTCGCCTTCTGGACAAGAAGCAGCTGCAGAACTTCAGCGTAGAGCTGGAATATCTGACTACTGAAGGTGCTGGTCCGAATTCGGCGCTTGCCAGTGATCCTGTCTTCCAGGCGCCAGAGGGTTTGATCAGCGTTGCTTCAGAAAATGTGCTTTGCAGCGAACCTGGTTTTGATGAACTCCGTTCGGAGGCCGCCAGCCAGGATATGGCACGTTATTTTATGACCACCCACGATCGTCTGGTCACTCCTGCTGATTACAAGGCGTTCTGTTATATGCAGCTGCATAAGATGTTCTCTATCGACCGCTCGATGGTTCATAGCATCGTAGTCACTCCGCATCGCAATGCCACCGACCGCGTCAATAACTACGAGATCCTGGTAGATGTCAAACTGGAGAACAGGCATCTCATCCATCGTAACTTTGAAGAGAAGATTCCGATGGCTATCCGCATCCTGACGCAGATGATGCAGGCCCGTGGCCTGGGTATGTATCCACCACGTGTGGCCATCAGCATTCTGGGTGCTCCAAACAAGTAATGGTCTACAAAAAATAGTCACAATATATCTTTACCCAATGGAAGATTTCTATTTAAATATTATATATAAGAACAAGCGCGTGAAGTTCAAGGTCGTGAATCCTGAAACTCCGCTCTCAGTGCTGATGAATAATCTGCGCCATGCTACGGGTGCTGATGGCCGACTGATCTTCGACTTCCCGTCGATCGATAATACGGGTGCTCCACTCGACTATTTCTTCGGTATGGAGGATGGTGAGGTCAAGGAGATCCGCATCCTGCGTCCTCGTATTGGTAAGGTCGACCAGACTCTGGCATCATACGGTGTCAAGAATGGCGACAATGTCTACCTCGTGGCAGATCCTTTCCCAGGATGACCGGTCGTGACCGACGCCTGCAGCATGAGTATGAAGAGCTGACAGCGCGTTTCTCCGGACGTGACGATATCCGCGTCAGGGTGACGGGTCATAATGCTGCCGGCATCCCTAACCGCTATCAGGTGGATTATTATATCCGCTGTTATTGCGGTGTGACTCATGTAGAGCATCTGCTTGAAGAGGGATATGCCAACGATCCGCTTTATGCTGATCACTTTGTCATGCAGATTGTACTGCCACCCGCTTATCCGTCGATTGATGGTAAGCCGGAGTTCGACTTCCTGACTGTCAGTGAGCAGGGCGAGCCTATAGCGCACCCCTGGCATCCGAACATCCGATGGTTCGGCGCCATGGCGGGTCATGTCTGCCTGAATATGGCCGACACTTATACCAGCCTTGCGTGGGGAGTGTCACGTGTGGCTCAGTACTTAAGATATGAATGCTATCATGCCGTCAACGAACCGCCTTATCCGGAGGACCTCCAGGTGGCGCGATGGGTGTTGGCGCATGAATGAAAATAAATAATAAGAATGAAACAGCTACTATTGCTCATCACATTGCTGGCATTCCTGCCTGCCTGCTCTTGGGGTCAGACCTCAAGGGTGGACCTTCAGCATGCCGATACGGTGACTCAGAAGATTGTACTGCCGCCTGACCGCCAGGGCCGTGAGCCTGAGGTCGAACTGCGTATGTGCTTCAATGAGCAGAACAATACGGTGTGGGTATCTCTTTCGAGCGCTCGTTATATCTTCGGCCTGCAGAGCACGGCACGCTATGAGGAAGTGTTTACGAAAGGGTATTTCTGTCACTTGGGTGGTAAGTTCAAGACCATCAACCTGCCTTATGAAGTGAGCATGGATCCGAAAGAGAAGCCTCGCATGAGAAAGTCGGTACGCAAGGCAATCGGCAAATATAAGAAGCCACGCTACAAGCACTTCCTGCGACCATGGGTATCATCGTCGGACATGATTACCGCGGAGGAGCCTTGCGAGATGCTGACCAATCAGTTGTCACGCACCTTCAAGGTTCATGCGGGTGAGGATAGTGTACACATACAGCTGCGTGATCTTTTCCTGCTTGATCATAAAGGTATGACATCCAGATCCTACAAGCGTTATGTCATCAGCCAGCATGTCGATCAGAATACAGCGTATGTGCTGCAGTTGCATCGCAGCCCATGCTTCGGCAAGGAAGCTGAGATAGAGGCTCGTCAGGTGCGTCTGTCAGAATTGCGCCAAGCGCATGCTCAGTTGCTGACGCGCTATCCTGCTAATATGAAGCTCACTCCAGAAGAGTATAATGACTTCTATGCCAAGCGCGATAGTCTGCTGCGAGTCTATCCTCTGAAGAAGCTGAATGAGGAGTGTGCCGACCTGCTGGCTCTCGATACCGACTATAACCATTGCGTAGACTCCATCTTCGCTCACCAGCGTTATGTCAAGCAGGATGAGGTTAAGGGAGAACTGATAGCTAACCTTGAGAAAGCCAAGGAGCTCGATGCCCTCAACTTGATGTATAAAGCACGTCAGCTTGATGAGCTTACTGCTCTATGGTTAGTGACAGAGACCCATGCCGAGCGAATGAACATCCGTCAGCAATGTGGCCGTGTGATGCGTGAAGCTGAGAAGATGAAGGATGGCCGTAAGGTCGTAAATGACGAACAACGTAAGGCGCTTGAGACCTATAACAAAGCGCTGAAGTATTATACAGAAACCGTGAGATGATCACACTGAAACGATTTTTCCTGCTTTGGGTCTGTCTGACCGCTCTGATACATCCTGCGATGGCGCAGGATGAGGTCGGTCTTGACGAAGTCTCGATCATGGAAGATGTGGAACTGTCTCAGGAATTGCGCGAGTATCTTGCCGAGAAGATAGAGAGCTTCTCTTTAGAGATTCAGAATCTGCTTGAAAGCGTCGATGGTGCTCAGGAAGCTCAGCTCAAGGCCATCAAGCGCTATGTCAGCGCCCACGACCTGAAATGGACGGCTTTTGTAGGGCCTGTGCAGGATCTGATTGCATCCGACGATAATCTGGTGGCGAGTGTCTCTGTTTATCAGGAAACTCGGCAGAAGACGGATGCTGCCATCGAAGCGCGCGATAAGTCCTTGCGACAGTTGGCAGATTTCGTGGTAGCCGAACGTGCCATCAGTCAGCACGTCAAGCAGTATGAGAAACTCTATAAGGAGGCCTTCTCTTATTCGCTGGTTCAGAAGATGACACCAGAACTGGAGAAACTCAAGGCCAAAGATCTGCTCCTGATGGAGGAGCTGTCAAAGCATTATGAGACTGCTCATGAGGCTGCCAAGGATAATAAGATGCTCACCTCTCGCTGGGAGAGACTTGATAGTCATTACATCTCGATCAAGAGTTTCTCGCAGCAGATACAGCAACTGGAATACAAGCCGCTGTTGCAGCGTGTCAAAGACTATATCATGAGCCTGGCGGCTGTGGCTGTCATCCTCCTCTTCTTATCTTTCATCGTACTTCGTATCAAATCGATGCGCGATATGAAGAAAGCGGCCGAGGAAGCCAAGAAACTGCGAGAACAGCAAAATTCAAACATTCCGACCATTTGAATTATGAATCGTAAACTCAATTACATATTTCTGCTCTTCCTGATGCTGGGTATGGCATCCTGTGATGCAGACTTGTTTAACGACAAAGAGGAACTCTCAATGACGTTAGACAAGATCACGTTCGCTGAAGACTATAAGACCTTCTCCATCGAAGGATCGCTCTCTAACGATAGCCTGAGGTATGATCTTTGTGATTCTACCCATACCACCCTTTCGGTTTACTCATGTACCGACTACTTTGATACCATACCTGCCAGTGTGGCGGGTGAGATTAAGGAGGTCAGGAACATTGCCAAGGAGCAATTCCTCTCCATGGGGATGCAGGCTATGGTCATCATAGACCGCACGATGGAGCAGCCTCTGGTTGATAATGCCCGTAATGCGGTCATGCAGCTGAGTCGATTCCTTCGTCCGGAAGATATCTATGTCTCATTCCTTGACAGTAAAGGTGCGATCAGTCCGACCGAAGCCTTGTCGTCAGACATCTTGTCGCAGGATTTTGTAAGCTCTTCTATTGAAGGTAAGGATAAATACCTTTATCGTGCCATCTATCGCAAGCTCGAGGAGGCTACCCAGCCAGGTAATGTCTTTACTGGCAGCAATCATTTCCTGCTGGTCATTACCGACGGCGTTGTATGGGATGAGGATAAGCCTTACGACCCAGATCATTTCATCTGGCAGCAGAACCTTTTGGATCTTACCAGCCTCACGCTCGATAAATGTCCGATTTTCTATACATTGATGACTGATGAGTTCGGCATGCCGCTTGATGTTAACAACACAATCAAGTCGGTGTGTGAACGTACGCAGGGTGCATGCTATGACATCAGTGACCCCGATGCCATCCATCAGGCCATCTGTGAGAACCATTTCCTGCCTCACATTGACTATCAGTTCCTGCTTGAATTCCCGGATAATCGTATCCTGTGTGGCGAGCATATCAATCTGTATATTGATGGCATTCAGGATGGTGAGACTCGCATGCACAGCTTCATCGACTATCAGAAAGGCTCCTGGTTCCTTCCGATCATTGTCAATGGCATGAGCTCTAGAGATCTGCTCATCAAGTGCATTATCTTAGGAGCACTGCTGATTCTGATCGTCTATCTCATCCTGCAGCTGCTGGTACCTTATATTCAGAACAAGCTCTTCGAGCGTAAATACATGGCTGAGTATACGGGTCCGAATATGTCTATCGCAGGCCGACAGGTGCCTGAGGTCTGCTACTTCTGCAAGACACCATTCAAGCCAGGCGACAAGATTGTGGCCAGCTGCGAGCATGCTATGCACCAGGAGTGCTGGGAAGAAAATGGCTACAAGTGCCCAGAGCATGGCATCACCTGCAAAGAGGATGTCCATTATGCTAATCCGAAGAAACGCTTTGCGCTCGCTAACGCTCCGTATTATATGAGTTGGGTGCTGGTGGCATTGGTGGCCAATATCGTCAGAGCTATCTTGAAATTGACTGTCAGTGGCGAATTCCAGCAATCGATGCTTCATTTCCTGGCCGATGTCCTCATGACCGAAGAAATGGCAGCACAGGCCACCGAATACTGTTATCGCAATTCGCATAACACAGGTGTGCTGGCTATGTGCATCGTGGCAGCTATCGCTTATAAGTGCCGTCGCCATGTGCCAGTCAAGAAGCAGGTGCTCGAGATTGCGCTGCGCTCTTTCGTGGCATATCTGGCTGGCTATATGATCATTTTCCTTGATAATACAGTGTGCACACTGTTCGATATTCAGTATTATCAGGAGCTGATCGGTGTCATCAGTTATGTGCTGGTGCTGGCTGCGGTTTATGGCATCATCGCCTTCCGGTCACCAGTTCGCCTCAATACGAATAAACTGATGGCAGTAGGTGTTCTGGTCATAGCTGTGGGTTATCTGATTGCACATAACTTCTACTTTGATCAGCGTGAGCTCTATTTCTATGTGTTTGGTGCCGTGTATGTAGCCATTGCGTTGAGTGTGGCATTTGATACGCGCCGTACCTGGCATTGCTTCCTGCGCGTGGAGGGTTCTATGAAGAAGATTGAGATTGCCATGTTCAAGTGGTTTGTTGCTCGTACTGACGTCCCTGTCACCTTGGGTCGCTCTGTCGATTGCTCTATTCAGATCACCTGGGATGCCAAGAATAAGATTGCACCTGTGCAGGCTGAGATCCGTGAGCATCATGGCATTTTGTGTCTCTTCCCGACCGAAGATGGTGTCATAGACCACCATGGAGCTCCATTGCCAGCCGAGAAGCCGTACAAACTCTATCATGGTACTAGCTTCAAAATCGGAGATATTACTTTTACTTATCTTGAGAAATATTGATTAGAATATGGGACAGTTTGTTATTCAGGGAGCAATGCTCCAATGTAGCTTCGGTATTGCCCCAGCTCCATTCAAGATTCTGGATCCTCTGCGTCCGAAGGTCTTTAATATGCCTGCTGGTAATATTATGGATAATAAGCCACTGATCAACATCGGACCTTTCGGTATGTGCCAGAGCTTGGCGAACCCTACTGTGGCAAGCGCTACCGCAGCTGCCATGGGTGTGCTTACTCCTATGCCATGTATTCCTGTCATTGCTGCACCATGGGCTCCTGGATGCCCTATTGCTAAGCTCTCTAACTTTCCTGCACTCAATAACTCCTGCAAATGTATGTGCAACTGGGGCGGTGTCATCAGTGTGACGTTCCCGGGGTACGCAGGTCCTACGACCGTAAAGTAATCTATGACGGCCAGCCAGCAGACCTTGCGTGATGCCCATGTCCTGGTGGTGGGTTGCGGCGCTTTGGGAAACGAAGTGCTCAAGAACCTTGTGCTGATGGGTGTGGGACATCTGGTGGTGGTTGATTTTGATAGGGTAGAGGCCAGTAACCTGACTCGCAGCATTTTGTTCCGTCGTTCGGATGTCGGTCGCCCGAAGACCGAAGTGGTGTGTCAGCGACTGAAGGAACTGAATCCTGAACTGGAGGTGCAGTCTATCGATGGAGACATCACCCATGACGTCGGGTTAGGTCTGATCAGCCGCATGGACGTTATCATCGGATGCACGGATAACCGGTTGGCTCGTTTTATGATCAACCGCCACTGCATGCGTCTGGGAAAGATCTGGATTGATGGTGGTATCTATGAACTTGAAGGAACTGTGCGAGTCTTCGCTCCTGGACAGAACTGCTATGCCTGCAACTTGGGTCCTGAGGGCCTTAGCGAGCTACAGCGACGCATGCCTTGTTCGCGGACCATCCGTAGACAGGAAGCTGCTGGAAGTGCGCCGACCACTAGCATCATCGCTTCTATCATCGGTGCTGTACAGGTGCAGGAAGCCATCAAAGTGCTGCTGGGTAGCGGAACCCTTCTCACGGGCAGGATGTTCTGTTACGAAGGCGAACACAATACCTCGCGTTACGTCGATTTCTGCGCGTATGATGATGACTGCGCCGAGCATGACCGTTGGATGCCTGTCTTGCCATCTTCACTTCATACACACATGACGGTGGCAGAGGCGTTGGCCGCGCTAGGCGGTGAGCATCCGCAGATCGTGTTGCGCGAGGATGTTTTCGTCGATCATATCTATCGCCGGCAGGATGATCAGCAGTTTACGCTTATGTGTCCTGGTAGGCGAGTGGTGCAGATGATTGATAGTCATGAGACCCTCCGAGGCTCCCGGCTCTCTGACTTTTATCAGAACGAATATCGCATCATTGACTACACCTTCCCTTATCAGGAGCTGACCCTTGAGCAGTTGGGTATACCGGCCGACGATATCCTTGCTACCAATGTCGGTTATTATTATTGCAAATAGGTTATAACATAACGCCTCCCGTCTGTCAGATCACAGGCGGGAGGCGCTTTTTTGTCTTGTTCTTTCCGTGGATTTACGGAAAAGAGGAAAGAATTACTTTGGGAAACCAGGCTTTACAGGAACGCGGCCATTGTCATTAGCTGCGCTGAGTGCGAGCCATGCAACCATTGCAGCGTCGATCTGGAGGTCATCGATAGAGAGACGCTCGAAGGTATCCATGTTTGTGTGGTAGGTACGGTCGTACTCAAGCTCATCCTGGATGAACTGGAAAGCAGGAAGACCTACACGATCGAAGGTTACGTGGTCGGTGCTGCCAGTCTGACGTGGAGAAAGGGTCTTGAAGCCGAGGCTCTCAATAGCGCTCATCCAAGTCTTGAAGTAAGGTACAGCGAGGTCGTTCTGCTCAAGGTAGATACCACGGAAGCGGCCAGAACCATTGTCCATGTTGAGGTAGAGAGCGAACTTGTCATAACCAGAAAGCTTCTTGTTGTTCTCACGATCGTAGAGGTAGTTCTCGAGGTAGCCACGTGAGCCATAGAGACCCTGCTCCTCACCACCCCAGAGGGCGATACGGATGGTACGACGTGGAGAAACACCGAGGGCCTTGATGATACGCATAGCCTCCATCATAACGACGCAACCAGATGAGTTGTCAGCACCACCGGTACCGCTGTGCCATGAGTCGAGGTGTGCACCGATGAGGACGATTTCGTCCTTGAGCTTTGGATCTGTACCAGGAATCTCAGCATATACGTTGTTGATCTGCTGGTTGTCAGTAAAGACGTTCTTGATGTCGAGCTCCATCTCAACCTTCTCACCTCGCTTGATCAGACGAGCCATACGGCCACCGTCCTCAAGTGGAAGAGTGAGTTCTGGAGTCGGCTCTGGATCGCCAACCTTGTACTGTGCACCTGAACCGCTGGTTACGTTGAAAGTACCACGGGTGTTGATGATAGCCAAAGCGCCTTCCTCCTGGATCAGCTTGCTGAACTTCTGCTGAAGCTCACGCAGCTTCATATACTGCTCACGGTTGAAAGTCATACCACCTGCTGCCATCTGGCGACGATAGTTGTGACGACCAGGACGTGAGTCGGTAGCCATCTTCTCGAGCTCCTCATCAGTGTAGCGATAAGCAAGAGGATCGAAAGAGATCTCGTAGGTCTGAGTTACAGGCATCAGGATGATCTTGCCACCCAACTTGCCACGATACTTCTCGAAATCTGCCTCACTCTGAATCTGGTCAACGAGGACGACTTCACCCTTTACGAGACCGCTGGTGCTACCTGTCCAAGCCTTTGGGTTTGCTGCAAAGCTGCAGTAGTATGGAGCAGTCATAGCCACATAGTTCTTCTGGCTATCCCAGCCACCCTTGTTGAAGTCGGTAGCCTTCTCTGCGCGAGGATTAGACAATCCAAGCTCTGCCAGCTTGCTGACAACGAGCTTCTCTGAACGCAGCTTCTGCTGTGATGCAGCGAGACGTGAGCCAAGCTCATCGGTCATAAACTCAGCCAACTCTTCCATTTTAGAGTTAGCAAATGCCTCGTTCTTCAGACGGAATGCGAGTTCGTCTGACAAGGCGGTCTGTGCAAATGCCTGAGCACTTGCCATTGCCAATGCGGCAAATAAGATTTTTTTCATATTAATAGTATTGTTGGTATGTTGAACACTAAAGGGGATTTCCTAGGGGAAGAAATTACTGTTGAACAATCTTTACATCCACTTTATTATAAGGGAACATGTAGCCAGACTTGCGGAGCTGCTGATAAACCTCATGGTTCATATAGCCAGCTACAGTCCAGTAATCCTCGCTCTTGCACCATGAACGGGTAGTAATGGTGCAACCACTCTCACCCATAGCAGCCAGACCCTGCCAAGGACCGATGACTGGCTCTCCGCTGATAGGAGCCTGGATAATCTCAGGACAAGCCTGCTGGATCTTCTCGATAGCTTCACGTACAACCTCGTAGTCTGTGCCATAAGCGAACTGATAGTTCAGGTCGACACGACGGTACTGCTGCTTTGAGAAGTTCTCAAGCGAACCGGTAGAGAGTGCGCCATTAGGGATGATGATGGTCTTGTTATCGAGTGTCACGAGGATGGTGTTGAAGATCTGAATCTCCTTGACGATACCTTCGTAACCTTGTGCACTGATGTAGTCACCCACCTTGTATGGCTTGAAGATAAGTACCATGACACCGCCAGCGAAGTTAGAGAGTGTACCGCTCATGGCCATACCGATGGCCATGCCAGCACCTGTAAACAGAGCAACGAACGAAGAGGCTTCAATACCCATGATGCTGATGATCACAATAGCAAGGGCGAGCCAGAGGCAGACGCTGATCAAACTCTCCAAGAACCCCTGAAGTGAAGGTTCAAGCTTCTTCTTGGTAAAGAGCTTGATAGCCAGTTTGACAATTTTCTTGATAAGCCATTTGCCAATGAGAAAGACAATGATGGCAATTACAAGATTGGTACAAAAGCTGACTGCACTAGCAGACAATGCTGCTGAGAACATATAAAAATAAGATAAAAGAGTTTCCATATTTTTGTTATTATTGTAAAAAGTAGTATCTTTGCAGCACGAACAAAGATAGAAAGTTAAAAATCTTATGAAGCGACAAGAGGAAGAACCTATGTCATCGAGTATCCTGCTGCATTGCTGTTGTGCTCCTTGCTCCAGTGCTATCCTGGAATGGATGATGGCGCATGACGTAAAGCCTACACTTTTTTACTGCAATCCGAATATCTATCCGCTGGAGGAGTATCTGATCCGAAAGAATGAGATCACACGTTATGCAGAGAAGCTCGGTATTGAGATCATAGACGATGACTATGATCACGAGGCATGGTTGTGTCATGTCAAAGGCCTCGAACAGGAACCTGAGCGTGGTGGCCGTTGCCTGCAGTGTTTCAAACTGCGACTACTGCGTACTGCACAGAAGGCGGTAGAGCTTGGCCTGCCGGAATTCACTACCACCCTGGCCTCAAGTCGCTGGAAGTCGCTTGACCAGATTAATGCTGCTGGTCAATGGGCCTCTGAACAAGTAGGAGGTATAGTGAAGTTCAATGAGAAGAACTGGCGCAAAGGCGGCTTGCAGCAGCGGCGCAACGAGCTATTGAAGGAGAATGGATTCTACAATCAGCTCTATTGTGGCTGCGAGTTCAGTTTCAGGAAGACAGAATAACATGATGAAGAGATACGGGAAGCTACTTCTCGTATCTCTTCTTATATGCAGCTCGACAAGCTCCAAAATTGAAGAACAGTCCAGGGATATCCTCAGCATTGTCCTTCACCTTCAGGTACTCGATCTGGTCATTGCAGAGAGAGTCTGCCTCAATCTGTAATCCCAGGCGGTTGAGTACCTCATACTCATGCTCGATGTTGATGACATGAATCGCAGTCTCTTTGGTCTCTCCATCGCCACTTGAGACAATAGCGTCGAGCAAAGAGTTCTGCTTGTCATTCCAGAGGCGATAGCTGATGGAGTCCTGCAGCTGAAGGAAAGCAAAAGACATCGTAGAGATGGCCAACAGATCGAACGGATTGTCGTCAAGTACAATCTGTGAAATGCGGATAGCCTCAGGACAATGACGTGGATTGCCATTGTTGTTGACCAGAAGTCTGCGGATATCATAGAGCTCCTTCTTCTCGTTCTGATAAGGGACAAAATCCTCCTGCAAAGCAAATCCATAATAGAGATTACGCACCTGCTCGAGGGTCAGTGTCGTATCATTGGCCATATAGCGACGCATCAACGTCGGGTAGTAGTTCTGGCTTTTCTGGTTGAGAATAGCCGTACGTATCGCCTGATAGTTTGGCGCCTCTACTTCCTGAGCCTTCAGCTGGCTGATGCTACTCCATGGCAACTGGAACATCGCTCCTGCAACCAGGAGAACGTGGAGCATCAAGGTCAATAAAAGCTTCTGCATGCTATTGTATATTATTATATTTTAGAATGGAGCCTCGTCGCTGGCAGGACCACCGAATCCGTTAGGAATCTGTGTCATGTCAGGCGCGGCCGACTCATTGTTCATGCGCGAAGAGAGCGTGTCTCCACCGCTCCACTGAGTGAGGGTGCTGGAGAGGCTGGTGTCCTCGTCCATATTCTGGAATCGGACAAACTCTCCACGGAACTTCAGTCGTACATCACCTACCGAACCACTACGATGCTTAGCGATGATAATCTCTGCCAGACCACGCAAGTCATTACCCTTCTCGTCTTCATATATCTTATAATACTCCGGACGGTGGATGAAGCAGACCATATCAGCATCCTGCTCGATAGCTCCTGACTCACGGAGGTCGGCCAGCTGTGGACGCTTGCCTTCACCCTGACGGGTCTCGACACCACGGTTGAGCTGAGACAGCGCAATGATCGGGATGTCTAGTTCCTTGGCCAGGCCTTTGAGCGAACGCGAAATGGTTGAAACCTCCTGCTCACGACTGCCGAACTGCATGCCGGCAGCGGTCATAAGCTGCAGGTAGTCAATCATAATCATCTTCACACCATGTTCACGCACTAGACGACGCGCCTTGGTTCGAAGCTCGAAGACCGAAAGACCTGGAGTGTCATCTACAAAGATCGGAGCACCTTGCAGTCGGGTGATACGGGTAGTGAGCTGAGTCCATTCCTCTCGCGTGAGCTTACCAGACTTTACCTTCTCACCAGAGATTTCACAGACATTCTGCAACAGACGGTTAACCAACTGTAGGTTCGACATCTCAAGGCTGAACATGCCGACAGGGATATTATAGTCCACCGCCATGTTTTTGACCATAGACAACACAAACGCCGTCTTACCCATGGCAGGACGAGCCGCGATGATCACCAAGTCGGTGTTCTGCCAGCCTGAGGTCATCTTGTCCAACTCGTGGAATCCGGAAGGAAGACCAGACAGGCCGTCACTACGGTTGGCCGCCTGCTCAATCTTCTTCAGCGCATCCTGGATGACAGGATCGATCTGCACGACATCCTTCTTGATATTGTGCTGCGACAGCTGGAAGAGCTCACCTTCGGCGGCCTGCATCAGTTCGTCGATGTCAGTGGTCTCATCGAAAGCCTTGCTCTCAATACCTCCTGCAAAGTTGATGAGGTTACGCGCCAGAGCCTTCTGCGCAATGATACGTGCGTGGTACTCCACGTGAGCAGCCGATCCTACCTTGCCGGTCAGAGTGGCAATGTAGAACGGGCCTCCCACTTCGTCCAGGACACCATTCATCTGCAGCTTGTTGGTCACCGTGAGCATATCGATAGGCTCCTGGTTGAGCGCCAGCTGCTGGATAGCCTCGAAGATGAGCTGGTTCTTATGCTCGTAGAAAGTTTCAGGCTTCAGCAGGTCAGAGATGACACTATAAGCGTCCTTTTCGAGCATGAGCGCACCCAGCACAGCCTCCTCCACATCGATGGCCTGAGGCTGCACCTTACCCATGGCAGGCTGTTGTGGCGCCTGCTGTCGGTTTGTACGTCTGAAGTTGTTGCTTGTCTGTGGCATTTATTATTACATGTTGCTGAGAAGACCCTTGCGACGGCGACGCATCTCGTTCTCGTTAGCGAGCTCCTCGTCGATGAGGATACGACCGCAGTATTCGCATACGATGATCTTCTTGCGCATCTTAACGTCGATCTGACGCTGTGGAGTGATTTTGTTGAAGCAACCAGAGCAAGCCTCACGCTCGATAGGAACGATAGCCAAGCCGTTGTGAGCCTTCTTGTGGATGCGACGGAAGGTGTTGAGCAACTTAGCATCAACGTTGTTCTCAATCTTCTTAGCCTTCTCACGGAGCATCTCCTCCTCGTTGCGGGTTTCAGCAATGATCTCGTCGAGCTCTCCCTTCTTCAGGTCGAGGTCGTTGCGACGCTCCTCGATCTCTGCCATGGTGCGCGACTCATGGTTCTTCAAGTCCTGAATCTGCTCGAGGTTCTCACGGATACGCTTGTTGCAGAGCTCAATCTCCAGTCCCTGGTACTCGATCTCCTTGGTAAGGAACTCGTACTGCTTGTTGTTCTGGATGTCATTCTGCTGCTCAGTATACTGCTGGATGAGTGCATCTGCAGCATCAATCTTACCCTGCATGTCAGAGATCTTGTGCTGGCAGAGGTTAATATCCTCGCGGATCTTGGCTGCCTTGCTCTCAAGGGCCTCAAGAGCGGTCTCCATGTCGGCAACCTCCTGTGGAAGCTCACCGCGTAGGCTCTTGATACGATCGATTTCTGATACGAGGACCTGAAGCTTATAGAGGTTAGCAAGCTTCTCAGGTACGCTTAATTCTTTTTCTACCTTTGGCATAATAATGAAATATTAAATTACGAATTACTAATTACATATTACGGGCAGCACCATACGGATCTCTGCCATATAAACACAGAAACAGCCACATAATCGTCTCCCTTTTTACCTATTTCTAAGGCTGACAATAGCGCGATGCCACAAGGGTCGTCGCGACTGGTCACTTGTCCTTCTTGCCGAGTAGATCAAGCCAGAAGGCGGACGTTTATATAGCTGTTAATGATATTTAACGGTTGCAAAGGTAGGATTTTTCTCCTGAAAATCCAAATAAATGACCCACTTTTTGCCTGAGAATTTGCCGAATTCATTTTTATGATGTACTTTTGCAGTACTTAATTAGCAAAAATAGTGTACATTATTAATATATATAGACTATGAACATCAAGACTATTCTTAGCGCCATCGCTTTGATGGCTGTTGCAGCTCAGGGTATGGCCGAAGAGCCAGCTGAGGAGCAGAAGCATTGGACCAAGAACGGTAACGCCAGCCTTCAGTTTACTGAGGGTTTCGTTTCGAAGAACTGGTATAAGGGAGGTCAGTCGAGCTTTACTTTGCTTGCTACTGCCGACTACACCTTCAACTACAAGAAAGAGAGATTTACCTGGGATAACCACCTTGAGGGTAAGCTCGGTTTCATCAATTCGTCAAGCCAGTACCGCACCTTCATCACCAATAATGACCTCCTGAAGTGGACCTCAAAGATCGGTTATGAAGCAGGTCACAATTGGTACTACACCCTTCAGGGTATCGGTCAGACTCAGTTCGCTACCGGCTGGAAGGATAATGGAGATGGAAATGATCCTACGTTGATTTCTAAGTTCTTTAATCCTGCTTATCTCAACATTTCTCTTGGTATGGACTGGAAGAAAGAAACCGAAAAGATCAATTGGACTATTTACCTCTCTCCTATGGCTTACAATCTCGTATTTGTAGGTGATCCTATGCACGTAGATTCAAAGGGTAATGTTAAAGGTATCGATGGCACTGCTTTTGGTTTGAAAAATGCATATGATTATAATATATACGACTTTGGTGCTACCGCCAAGGCTGGTATGGTATGGAAGACTTGCAAGTACCTGACCTGGACTTCTCAGGCTACCTATTTCTCTCCACTTTATAACTGCGGAAAATACAAGAATAATGGCTACACCCGTGTGGAGTGGGAGAATACCTTTGATATGCCACTTAACAAGTTCTTCTCAACCAAGGTTTATACTCACCTCCGCTTCGATGACTCTGTAAGTCCTGATAAGAAGGGTGAGGGCTGGGGCTACTTCCAATTCACTGAGCTCCTGAGCTTCGGTATCTCTTACAATTGGTAAAAATATTAACGTTACGTACACAACGTTGAAATCCTTGGTCGTGGCATCCTTCAACGGGTCCCCGCTGAAGGATGCCACGATCACGCCATCCTCCGCCGCGTACCCGTTGAAGGATGCCATGACAAAAAATGGGCCGCCACGATTTCGGTTGTACCTATCTTCAATGCATGATAGGACGACCTGAAGTCGTGGCGGCATATTTTTTGTCAAGAATGATATCTCGCAATTTCTTGTGAACCTTTAATGAACGCAACGAGGGTTTGTCCTGACTTTGCTAATCAGAACTTTTACCTTAGGCATCTGCTTCGTGATGATATCACGGAGCAGTTCTTTCGTATATTGCTCCGTCTCATAATGACCCGCCTCGACGAGCAGAAGGTTCGCATGGTCAAAGTAGTCGTGATACTTAATCTCTCCCGTCAGGAATGCGTCAGCCTGTAGCGCTTCAGCATGGCCAATAAACTCTGATCCAGAACCACCACACAACGCCACGCGCTTGATCTCCTTATCTATATATTCTCCGATGTTCGAGCAGACACGCTCGGCTTGGAACTTCTCCTTGACCGTCTTGACAAACTCAGTAGGGGAGAGGGTTTCTGATAATGAGCCGATCACACCACCCTCAGACATAGGCTGCACGTCAGTCATTCCCAGCACCTCGGCGATCTTATAGTTTACACCTCCCACAGCATTGTCCAGATTGGTGTGAGCGCAGTAGAGAGCGATATCATTCTTGATGGCTTTGATCAGTGTGCGATGGATATAAGAACGCTCCGGATCCAGGTTCTTCACGCCACGGAAAATCAATGGATGATGGCTCACCACCATCTGGCAGCCTTGTGCGATGGCTTCGTCAATGACGGCTTCGGTGATGTCGATGCAGGTCAATACGCGGCTGACCTCCTGCTGCATGCTTCCGCATTGCAGACCTACATTGTCGTATGACTCCTGTAATTCTTTGGGTGCGACGGCCTCGATAGGGGTGATGATATCCTGAACTATAGCCATAATAATAGATGTGTTTTTTGAAAAATAACGTGCAAAGGTGATTAAAATTGCTTCAATAAAAGCAATAATTCTTATCAACCCTTGCACGTTTCGTTTAGATTCTGTACCTTTGGAGCAGAAATTAAATCATAATTCACAATTCATAATTGATCATTAAACTATGAAGCAAGTTATTTCTACCCCAAATGCACCTGCTGCAGTGGGTACTTACAGCCAGGCAATCGTTGCCAATGGTATGGTGTATGCTAGTGGTCAGCTTGGCCTTAACCCTGCTACCGGTGACTTCGCTGGTGAGGACTTCAAGAGTCAGGCTGAGCAGTCGCTCAAGAATGTCGGCGCTATCCTCGAAGCTGCAGGTACCTCTTTCGACAATGTCGTCAAGGTCTCTGTCTTCATGAGCGATATGGCAAACTTCGCTGCACTCAACGAGGTTTACGCTCAGTTCTTCAAGGCTCCTTATCCAGCTCGTTCAGCAGTGGCTGTCAAGACTTTGCCAAAGAATGGATTGATTGAAATCGAAGTGATTGCAACTCTTTAATCCATTGGGTAAACCACACCCCATTCCTTACGCAGACCATCCATGATCTGCATGATCTCCAGGGTCTCTTCGTGCGACATATATGGCGTTACGAGGAGGCCCTGCTTCATGGCGTCACGGCAGGCGATGACCTGATACTCGTAACCGGTGATCTGCTTAGGACAGTGGATGTCCTCGATGCACTGACCATCAGCATTGAATACCTGAGCGCGCTGTGGATTGTTGATGTTGTCGACCTCAATGTAACCCTGTGAGCAGCTGATGATACCATGCTTGTCGTTGATACAGAGCGTTGAGGCCTGCATGTTGGCCATGATGCCATTATTGTAGATCACAGAGATGCTGTCATGCATATCCATGCCGGTGTGGCTCTTGACACACTGAGACTTGATCTCCTTCCAGTCGCCACCTACGAACATGCGGACGAAGTTGATTGAATAGACGCCGAGGTCGAGCAATGCACCGCCACAGAGATCCGGACGGAGGATACGCTCCTTGGTCTCCATCTGATAGCCGAGGCTCGCATAGACGAGGCGTGGTTCACCGATGCGACCAGAATTGATCACGTCGAGGATCATCTCACGGATCGGCTGATAGCGTGTCCAGATAGCTTCGGCAATGAAGATCTTCTTCTCACGTGCGATGTCGAGGAGCTCCTTGGCCTCGCGAGCGTTAGCAGTGAAAGCCTTCTCCACGAGACAAGCCTTACCATGCTCTAATGCCATCTTGGTGTTGGCATAGTGATGGCTGTGAGGGGTAGCGATATAGACAAGATCTACGTTAGGATCCTCAACTAGAGCCTCATAGCTGCCGTAAGCCTTCTCGAAGCCCCACTGCTGAGCGAAAGCGTCAGCCTTCTCCTGAGTACGTGAAGCGATAGCGTAAGCCTTGATGTCACAAGTAGCAGGATCCTTGGCAAGGCCCTGCAGGGTGATTGCCATCTTCTCGGCAATCCAACCTGAACCGATAATACCTACATTCATATTACTTAGCCATCTTATAGATTTCAATCATATCAGCCTTCTTCAGTACCTGGAGGCCACCGATGGTAGTAGTGTTGCCATTGCTGCACTTGTCGGCCATCTCTTCGATCTCAGCGTCAGTGATCTCACGGCCGATGAGGTCATGGATATTGGTTGGCATACCGATGCTCTCGAAGAAGCGCTCCATAGCCTGGATACCTGCCTCTGCGGTGTTCTCGTCAGAATGGAAGTCCTGGGTAACGCCCATGACATTGACAGCGAAGCGTACGAAACGAGCCAGATTGTTGTGACGGGTGTAACGTGCCCAGCTGCCCCATACTGCAGCAAGACCAGCACCGTGGCTAACGTCGAACATGCCAGAGAGCTCATGCTCGAGGTTGTGAGTTGCCCAGTCGCCGATAGCACCACAGCCAGTCAAGTCGTTGTGTGCCAACGAACCAGCCCACATGATCTGAGCGCGGCTGTTGTAGTCGGTTGGGTTCTTGAGGGCGATAGGAGCCTGCTGCATGACTACCTTGAGGATAGACTCTGCCAGAACGTTGGTTACCTCCATGTCGTCAGCGGTGGTGAAGTAACGCTCCATGGTGTGCATCATCATATCAGTTGCACCACAAGCGGTCTGCCATGCTGGGAGGGTATAGGTGAGCTCTGGGTTCATGATAGCGAACTTGCAACGGAACTCATCGACACAGTAGTCCTTCTTCAGGCCACCGTCCTCGTTGGTGATCACCGAACCGTCGCTCATCTCCGAACCAGCAGCTGGGATGGTGAGGATACAACCGAGAGAGATATACTTGGTAGCCTTAGCCTTCTTGAGGTAGAGATCCCAGACGTC
>JAZRXZ010000134.1:0-7217 GCA_045600445.1 Bacteroidales bacterium
GACTATCATCGTTTAATAGTCCGCGTGCAATAATAAGGAACCGCCGTATGCCGAACGGCACGTACGGTGGTGTGAGAGGTCGGTAAACGTGAAAGTAGGAGATAAACGCCTACGACTAGCGTTTACCTCCTACTCGATTTGTCTGATTATTTCTGTCGTTACATTTTTCGATATTACACATGTCTTCCCATCCACATTTTACGCTCCTTTTCGTCCATCTTTTCTATTGCATAGCGTAATGCTGTTCGAGGCATCTCAAGCACGTGCTGGCTGAGGAATTCGCGTAGTAGATCGATACCTCGCTTGCCCTCGTACATCGGGAGGGTAGGGGTGGATTTGCCGACTTCGCGCAGCATCCATCCGACGGCTTTGTGCATCAGGTCGTGGGGGTGGTTGAGGAGCATTTCGGCATAACGGAGCGCGTAGGAAGGATTACCGTAGCGCGTTGTCCACCAGGTGCTTACCATGGAGATGCGTTGCTGCCAGAGGTTGCCGCTTAGAGCCAATGCATCTAGCGTCTGGAGCTTCTCTTCGGGAGAAATGGCGGTAGGAGTCATGAGCCAAAGGCCTACGATGCGCGGGGTGGAGAGATCGACCAAGTCCCAGTTGTTGGCACATGCTGCGTGGTCGAGGTAAAAGCTTACGATTTCATCGAGCGAAGGGAGCTGAAAGGTTGACTTCTTCGTTTTCTTCTGTACTTCTTTGACTGTACTTTCTGCCAGTCGCACGAGCAGGAGAAAACCACACAATCGTACCTCATGCCACTTTGAGCGGAGCAGCTTGTCAATTTCTTCGAACGTGATTTCTTCCAGCTTCACTTCTTTGACGATCGATCTTGTGACAGGTACTTTGAGGCCGAGGAACTCATCGCCTTCACCATATTGTCCCTTTCCGGTGCGAAAGAATCGCATCAGAATCTTGCGTTGATCAGGATTGAACAACGACTCCATGAGTTGAATTATCTCTTCGGCTAACATAGAATTTTGGAAGTTAAAAAGTAGTTAAAGGGACGAATGTATCAATGAATCAATCATCTCCTGCACCCGCTGAGGTTTCAATCCCCATCGAGGAGCCAGTACCATGTGCGAAGGAGCAGAGGCGGCAAAGCGTTCGAGGTGAATGTCTGGTCGCAGACGTTTTACAAAACGGGTGATGAGCTCAGCATATGCCTCGGCCGTGAGCGAAAGGAAACGGTCGGGATGCTGCTGCCATTCCTCGACCATCGGGGTACCTTGCATAATCTGCAGCTGGTGCAACTTTAGGGAGGTGATAGGCAAAGCAGAGAGAATGTCTGCCTCTCGTAGAATATCATCTTGAGTTTCCCCGGGGAGGCCGATGATGAGGTGCACACCTACGGCAATGCCACGTGCTGCCGTCTGTCGGATCGCTTGCTCGGCACAGGCAAAATCATGACCACGGTTGACGTGCTGTAAGGTTCGGTCGTAACAAGATTCTATGCCATATTCCACCATCACCGAATGCGAACGATTGATTTCGTTCAAAAGATCCAGAATCTCCTCATTGATACAATCAGGACGAGTGGCAATGACCAATCCCACCACATCGTCGGCCGAAAGCGCCTCTGAATATCGCTGGCGCAATGTCTCAACCGGAGCGTATGTGCCAGAAAAAGACTGGAAATAAGCCAGATATTTTACCTCCCCGCGATATTTCTCGGCAAAGAAACGTTTGCCGGCTTCTATCTGCGCCGTGATGCTCTGGTGCGTGCGGCAATAGGATGGAGCGAAAGCTTCAGAATTGCAGAATGTGCAACCTCCGATGCCTTTCGTTCCGTCACGGTTCGGACAAGTAAAGCCGCCGTCTATGGGGATGCGCTGTAATCTCATATTATTTTGTGGTATAGCCACATTTTTATTTCGTCATCCGCTCGTTTTATTCTACCGTCCACTCCGCCGCATCATTGCCATGCGCCGTGCGGATCTCCACCTTGTTTGCTCCTGGCTGTAGTTCGATGTTTTTCCACTCAACTGTCTGGTAACTATCGGTTTTCTGCGTGCCGATGAGCTTGCCGTTGATATAGAGTTTTACCGATGGAGCGGTGGTGAAGGCGATGATATCGGTGATGCGCTCCTTGCGGTCGGTATAATCCTTCGAGCAGAGGTGTACGGTCTTCTCCTGCTTGTTCCAGTTGGCTTTGAAGAGGTAGAAGGCGTCTTTCTTTCGTTTGCGGTCGAAGGAGATGAGGCCCTTGTCGTTGAGGTTGTTGGTGTCACCTTCGCGACGCATGGCCGAACTGAAGTCGAACAGATTCCATACGAATGAACCCCAGAGGTAGTCACGCTCAGCAATCATGCGGATGTGAGCACGGTGGTAGTTGGTTTGCTTCTCCATTGGGTGCCAACGGCTGCGAGCACCGGCACGCTTGTCTTCCTCATCATTGAACTGACTGATATGCTGGCTGAAAGCTGCGCCTGCACCATATTCGCTCAGGCAGATCTTTGTCTGCGGATGTTCAGCGTGCCACTTATCGAAGAACTCGGAGAACTGATCGACGGTAGCATCGTACCAGCCGAAGTATTTGTTCCAACCCAGCAGGTCGGTGATGAAATTGAATTCACCTTCCCAACAGGTGGCCGAGGTGGTGAGGCGGCTTGGGTCGAGCTCATGTGCGATGCTGTTGAGCTCAGAAGAAATGGACATGTGGTCGCCCGGAACCTCATTGAAGATGCCCCAGCAGAAGATCGATGGGTGGTTGTAGTTCTGAATGATCATCTCACGCAACTGCAGGCGCAGGTTCTCATCAAGAATCTTGCCCGAATAGAAGCTGATGAAAGGAATCTCCTCCCAGACGAGTAAACCACGGCGATCGGCCTCTTCGAACATAAAATGCGCTTGAGGATAGTGGGCCAGTCGCATGGCATTAGCACCGATTTCGTCCACCATGTCGAGGTCTTCGAGGTGGTGTTCTTTGCGAAGAGCCGAAGCAACCTCAGGTCGATCCTGATGGCGGCAGATGCCACGAAGTTTCAGGTGCTTTCCGTTGAGGAAGAAGCCTTTATCTGCATCGATACTGAAATAACGGAAGCCGGTCTTTTCCTCCACGCGGTCGATCTCCTTGCCATTGCGGTAAAGCGTAGTGACCATGGTGTAGAGGTAAGGATCGGTTTTTCCGTCCCAAAGATGCGGATGGGAGAGGGTGAGGTTGAGCGTCGCCTGATCATTATAAATGGTAGTGGTGCGCTGAGAAGCCACGGTGTTACCGTTGGCATCGAGCAACTCAAACTTCACCTCACAATCATTGTAGCCACCACATTGGCTGAGCAGATGAACCTCGGCTTGGAGATCTGCCTGCTGCTCGGTGACGCGCTTCTGGTGGAGCAATACACCTTCCGAACCATAGTAGAGTGGCGAGATGCAGATATCGTCTGTGATTTCGAGCCATACGTCGCGATAAAGGCCACCAGGGACATTGAAGTCGCCCGACTGGGTAGCAACGCTGAAATCATGTGCATTATTGCAAGTCACGGTGATGTAATTCTCCTTGCCATACACCAGATAATCCGTGAGTTCGACGGCAAAAGCATTGTATGCACCTTTATGCTGGAAGATGTCGGTGAAATTGACCTGCACGTCGGCCACCTGAGCCGCGCCTTCGAACTTGACGAAGATGCGTTTGCCCTGCCACTCCTCAGGAATCATCATGCGTTTGGTGTACGAACCCTCGCCACGGTAGTAGCCGTCATCGTTCATCAGATCGCTGGCATTGAACGAATGTGGCAAATCGACCACAGCTTCGCCTTTCTGCACATAGACATTCGGATAAACACCCCACGGGATCATCACGCCACGGGTGTATTCCCAACCCTGATTGAATGAGGTGACCTCTCGCGCCTGTACATTATATGTATTTGTCAGCGCCACGAGCGCAAGAGCGGAAAGAGAAGGAAGTATTTTCATGTGTAAAGAATTTTGTTTTTGTGCTTGTTTAATCTTGTCTTATATTTTTGCTTTGCAAAAAAGTAAAGACGCTGCAAAGATACGCAGATTTCTCCTTCTTTCCAAATCTTTTGACGCGAATTGTTTGAAGAATCAAAAAATGTGCTTATCTTTGCAGCATCATAATCTGTTGCGACTCACATGAATGTCTTCAAATTCCAACAATTTACCATCACGCAAGAACATGCGGCTATGAAGGTAGGTACTGACAGCGACCTGCTCGGCACACTGGGTGCCGGTGGCCAGCGTATTCTTGATATTGGCACGGGTACGGGTGTGCTGTCATTGATGATGGCGCAGCGTTATCCGGAAGCATGGATTACGGCTGTGGAGATTGATGATAATGCGGTGCTCGATGCGCGGAAGAATTTCGTGGAGTCGAAGTTCGCGGAGCGTATTACGTTGCATCATAAGTCGTTTCAGGATTTTCTGGAGGAGCAAAAAGAAATACTGATTACGAATTGCGTATCATGTGAAGAGTCACAAATCACAGATCACAGATCACAGTTGTTTGATAGCGTTATCTGCAATCCTCCTTATTTTGACAAAAGCCTTGAATGTCCTGATCAGGGGAGGAGCAGAGCGCGTCATTCATCGAGCCTTCCGTTCGAAGTCCTTGCCAAGGGTGCGTATGAATTATTAGAAGACGGTGGTGTCTTTTCCGTCTGCATCCCTCCCGAGGTGCTCGATGCCTTCTCTGCCGAATGTGCTTTTGCCGGTTTCGCCTTGAAGGATTGCTATCAGATCAAATCCTTGCCACACAAGCTACCAAAGCGCTATGTGCTTGTGCATCAGAAAGGAACCGTCGAGCAGACACGAACTTATACTTATTGCATGAGGAATGAAGATCACTCACGCTCAGATTGGTATCTGGAGCAGATGAAGGATTTTCTGGTATTGAAAAACAAATCGCTATGACAAAGATCATTCTTATTTATCTTGCTGCCGTCAATCTCGTGACCTTTGTGATGTATGGTATTGACAAATACAAAGCGAAGAAAGCTAAGTGGAGAATACCGGAGGCGACGCTACTCATGATGGCCGCCATAGGAGGTTCCATCGGAGCATGGGCAGGAATGCAGGGTTGGCATCATAAGACGCTGCACAAGAAATTCCGCTTTGGAGTTCCTGCCATACTAATTCTGCAGATTGCGCTGGCTGTGTATGTCTTCGTAAAGCTTTCGGAGCTAAATCATTAATCTTATGAAATATCCATTATGAAACATCTGATTCAAGTCTCAATTCTTTCTGGTATGGCTGTATTTGCCTCTTGCCAGCAACCTACAAATACTGCCAAAGGAAACCTCGTCTTGAGCGATGAGGAGACTTACGGCTATCTCAACTGCCACATGTCCGACCGTGGTCAGTGGACGGCATACGCCCTCTCACAGGACGGCTTGCACTTCCATGACCTTCTGTGTGGTGACTCCATCTTCTCTGCTACCGAAATGGCTGGTATCGAGGGCGGTACGCGCGACGCTTATCTGTGTCGCAAGCATGACAACAGCGGTTACCTGATGGTGACTACCGATATGAACAACAGCGCCACAGAGCGCCTCGGCAAGCAGAGCGAGTGGCAGAACTACGGCATCGACCTGCTGACCAGCACCGACCTCATCCATTGGCAGAGCACCACCATCGACTTCCGTCAGTGGCAGCCGAGCGTCGTGCGAGTATGGGCGCCTCAGGTCATCTGGGACGATGAATATCAGTGGGAAGATGGCCGAAAGGGCGGCTACATGATCTATTACTCGATGCTCGATCCTGAGCGCGAGAACTACGACCGCATGTATTACAGTCACGCTGATGCTGACTTTACCTCCATCACTCAGCCGCAGCTTCTTTTCGATTGGGGTTACGCCACCATCGATGCAGACATCAACTGGGTGGAGGCCGACCAGCGCTACCACATGATGATCAAGAAGGAGGGTGGTACCCCAGGTATCTTCACCACCAAGGCCGACAAGCTGTTAGGTCCTTGGCCAGAGCCAGATGCTTCGAACTATGTGGATTTCGAAGGTAATAAGAGTTGCGAAGGAGCTTCGGCCTTCCAGCTCAAGGGTGGCCAGTGGCAGATCGGTTACATCGAATATTCCAGCTATCCTCGCCGCTACCGTCTGTGCGATGCAGACAGCGTGCTGAGTAGTTTCTCTAATCCGAAGGACATCGAGGGCATCTATGGTCCTCAGCATGGCTCATTCCTTCGAGTTACCCAAGAAGAATATGAGCGCCTTCAGGCATGGAGCGACGCGCAGGAATCGGAGCATCTGGCACCCTCGGTCAATAACCCTGTCTTCCCAGGTTTGTATGCTGATCCAGAGGTGCTATATAGCCAGCAGACAGGCAAATACTATATATATCCAACCACCGACGGCGCTTTCGGTTGGCATAATTTTGACTTCCATTGCTTCTCGTCGAGCGATCTGAAGACGTGGAAGGACGAAGGTGTGATCCTCGACCTTCGTAACCTCGACTGGGGTAAGGAATATGCTTGGGCACCTTGCATCATCGAGCGTCCTGAGATGCAGGAAGGCAAGGTCACTGGCTATAAATACTATTATTATTTTGTAGCAAATAAAGCGGTAGGCGTGGCTGTGGCTGATCGTCCTGAAGGTCCGTTCAAGGACGCTCTCGGTCATCCGATGCTGACGCAGGAGGAACTGAATACGCCTAATCTCGTCATTGATCCTGACGTCTTCCAGGATCCAAAGACTGGCAAGTATTATCTCTATTGGGGCAATTCATATCTCTGGATGGCAGAGCTCAACGACGATATGACCAGCATCAAGACAGAAACCATCAAGGAGCTGATTCCGAAGGCCAATATCGGTGAATATCATTATCTGGAAGGAACGTATGTCTTTGAGCGCAACGGTCTTTATTACTTTATGTGGTCAGAGAATATTACCCGTTCGGCACGTTATCGCGTCCGCTATCTGATTTCAGAATCTCCAACCGAGTTCGTTCGAAATGGCCAGCCAGCTAAGGTGGAGGAGCAGATCATCCTGCAGCAGGATCCTTCGCTCCAGATCTTCGGCACGGGTCACAATGCAGTCCTCAATATCCCAGGAACGGATGAGTGGTTTATGGTTTATCACCGCTTCACCCGTCCTGAAGGTATCAAGATGGGTTTGTCTGGCGGTTACAATCGTGAGACGTGCATTGACAAGATGGAGTTCAACGAAGATGGAACGATCAAGCCTGTGAAAGTTACATTGTAATTATCAACAGACCTGTCTTTTTTGCAAAGCCTGTTTTGG
>JAZRXZ010000135.1:0-17547 GCA_045600445.1 Bacteroidales bacterium
ACCACCATTGGTTTCAACACGATCAAAGCAACCCATCTCAATGATCTTGGGTGCTACCTTAACGAGCTGGTCAACACGAGGCTGGTACTTGCCAGCGCTCTGCCACATGTCGCGGAAGACCAAGCTTAACTTTACTTCTTTAGCCATTTTGTATTTGTTATTTTATATTTTCTACTTACTTTGTAATCTTCGTAACCATCGCCTTAGGCGCTACCTGAGCGATAGCCGCCTTAATGGCAGCCTCGACATTGGCTGGGATAGCGGCAGGAGCAGCTGCGGCACCCTTCTTAGGTGCAACCTCTTCTTCTGGAGCGAATTTGTTGACTGCCATAATCATCAGCTTTGAAAGGTTGATGATCAGGACGAGGATAATAAACACCGTACCCATGCCGACAATCATCAGCAAAAGGGCGGTTTCCATTGGGGTTAATCCTTCCATATAAATTGATTTGAATAAATAATAACCATAATAACCTTGCGCAACATCAGTCGATGATCTGTGTGTGCTGATGTGGCCAAATTTCCAAATTTGGGTGCAAATTTAGTAAAATTATTTGATGTTTCCAAAAAAACAACCACAAATCAGCAAAAAATATTGCAAATTTGTGGCTGTGGATTATATTTATGCACTAATGAAAACTTCAGTGTGCTATTTATATATAAAATAGGTGTAAGATCTGCCTTATTTTTTCTTCGTATTGATGAGCTTATAGAACTCGCTATGGACGCGAGAACGGATGCTTGACTCGTTCCAAGCCTTGTTGTCACGCGATGGACAGACGCGGTTGGAGAGGAAGATATAGACGAGGTCTGACTCAGGATCAACCCAGAAGCAGGTGCCGGTGAATCCGGTGTGTCCCCAGGTCTGTGCACTGGCCTCAGGAGCCATGGTGCCTAGTTTCTCGCCAGAGGCTACCTGTCGGTCAAAACCGAGGTTGCGACGAGAGCGGGGAGAGCGCTGGGTGGTGAACTGGTGGCAGAGGTCCTTGTCGAGATACTGGGTGCCGTTCTCTGCGCCTTCGTTCTTCATCAGCAGGATGATGCGAGCCAGCGCGGTGGTGGTGCCGAAGAGGCCAGAGTTGCCTTCTACGCCTTGTGCCCATTCGCCAATCTCGTCATGCACGGTGCCGTGGACGAGGCGCTGACGGACGGTATTGTCCACCTCGGACGGTGCTATCTGGCTGAGGTCTACACCTTTGTCGAGCGGGAGGAAGCAGAGTTCGTTGTTGAAAAATGGGTCGAGACGCTGCTGCAGGTACACGTCGAGACGCTGCTTCGAGAGGCGCTCCACGATGTAGCGGAGCAGCACGAAGTTGAGGCAGGAATAGAGATAACGACCCTGCTTGCGCTTCGGCTTGAGGCTGGCGATGGTTTTGATCATCTCCTTCTCGCGGATGTCGGAGGTAATCTCTGGGAAGTCCTTGTAGAAGGGGTAGAAGTCGCGCAGGCCTGACTCGTGATAGAGGAGGTCCTGCAGGGTGATACGGGCATAGTTGGTACCCTTGAGCTCTGGCAGCCACTTGGTTACGCGGTCAGTGAGTTTGAGCTTATATTCCTTCATGGCCAGGATGACAGCAGGTACGGTGGCTGCGGCCTTCGAGACAGACGCCAGGTCGTAGAGCGTGCTGTTGTTGACCTGCACGCCAGCCAGCCAGTCGAGCTGATTGTCGTTGCCATCCACAGGAGCCAGCGTGCCGAAGCTCTTGTTATAGATGACCTCTCCCTTGTGGATGGCCATGATCTGGCAGCCTGGCATGGCGCCTTTGCTGATAGCCTCCAGGACCATACGGTCTATGCTGTCGTAGGGCGATGGTCCGGCTGGGATGGTAGGGTTTGACGAAGCCTTCTTCGCTGGAGCCGCCTGAGCGGTGCTGTTGCCAGTGTTATTATCAGCCGCGTTGGCCTTGGTGTTGGCCTCCGTAGGGTCCTTATAGCCATTCTCAGCGAGCAGCGTAGCATTCTCGGTATTGCCTGCCTTGACGAGTGCATAGAGCTTCTCAGAGATGGCCTTAGGCTTGTCGGCTGGCTTGACAGAAGGGTAGAGAAGCTTCTGACGCTCAGGGCCTACGATGAGCGCGTACTTCCACATCAGGACGCGTCGGCACTTCTCGTCGATGGTCTTCTGCTTGAGCTTGCCTTTCTTGATGGCATCCTTGAGCTGTTTCCAGCAGGCGTCCATCGGGGTGGGCTGGAGCAGGATGTCCACACCGGCATTGAGCGCCTTGACGCAGATATCAGGGTACTTGCGTGCGCCTTCCATGGCCAGTCCGTCGGTGAATACCAGACCGTTGAATCCCATGCGGGTGCGAAGCTCGTCGGTCAGGATCTTTTTCGAGGCGGTGGCTGGCATTCCCTTGGTAGGCTCGAGCGATGGGACTTCGAGATGCGCAGTCATAATACCTCCGAAGCCAGCGCGGCTGAAGTCGTGGAATGGTTGCATCTCGAAGGTGCGCATGCGCTCAGCACTGTGGCTCAGCAGGGGGAGCTGCTTGTGCGAATCCACGTCCGTATCGCCATGACCCGGGAAGTGCTTGGCCACGGCCATCACGCCGCCATCCTCGAGGCCAGACGCGTAGGAGAGGCCACACGAGGTGACTACCTTCTGGTCCGCGCCGAAGGAACGGGCGCCGATGATCGGGTTCTTCGGATTGGAATTAATATCGAGGACAGGTGCGAAGCTGATCTGCACACCCGTGCTATGCAGCTCTTCGGCCATGGCCAGGCCATACTGGTAGAGCATGCTGTCACGCAGCTGAGGGTCAATCATGGCCAGGTCCTTGTTCATCGGGAAACGGAGGCCATCCTTGAGTCGCATGGCTGTACCCCATTCGGCGTCGGCAGCTACGAGGAGCGGCAGGCCTATCTCCTTCTTGCTCTGTGTCTGCGCATAGTCGACGAACTGGTTCTGGCTCTTACGCGTACCTTTACTAAATAAGACGCCTCCGAGGTGGTAGGTCTTGATTTCCTTTTCGATGATGGCACGGTTGGTGGCATTGTATTCTGGCATGTAGTAGAGCGGCATGATCAGCTGGCCCAGTCGCTCATAGGCTGAGAGCTTACTCATCACACTGTCCACCCAGTGGTTCATATCGTCAGCAGCCACATACCCGAGAAGGTTCTGGGCTGTGGCTGTTGAGAAATAGAGAATGGTTAAAACGGCAATCAAAAAAAGTCGTTTCATCTGTATGTTTATTTTTTCTTAAAGGCTTTGTCTATCACACGGTCGTCAATGTCTGATCGGATTTCCTCACCTCTGGCTGTGAGCTGCTTGATGTAGTCAATCATCAGGTCGCGCAGGAGGACGCCGGTCTTGGTGGTCTTGACGGCTCTGGTCAAAGCGCCCATACCGCTGTTACCTTCAGCCAGATAGTCGATGGTAGCTATGTAATAGATACGCTCAGGATCGACAGGCTTGCCGCCCACCTTGATGCTGCTGGCATAGACACGGTCACCATCCAGTTCGAGCGTGACATTCATGCCGCTCATGGCTTCGAGCTTCTTGCCGGCCAGGCTGTTGATGAGGTCAAGCACATCGCTGCCCTTTATCTCGAGGATGGTGAGTTCGTTCTCGAATGGGAAGATGCTGTATATCGTTCCTACGCTGACGTCACCTGAAGGAAGGACGTTACGGAGTCCTCCGTTGTTGGTAAGACCCAGATCCATGGCGTGACCATAGACCTGTTCGCCTATGGCACGGAGCGCATCGGCTGCAAAGTTGCCGAGCGTACCTTGTGGACGCCCCTTCTCCATAAGCATAGGAGCGTAGCCGATTACTTGGTTCATCGAGCTGACGACACTGTCTGCGTATGGTTTGATGAGCTCAGCCATCTTCTGGCCATAGCCGGTGAGGTCATAGTCCTCAGGATGGAGCTTCTGGCAGACGATGCTGTCAACGCTGTACTTGCAGTTGGCGTAGCTGCTGCCACGCTTCATCATGATGGCCAGATAGCCTATTGGATTGGCCTTGCCGCCTGTCTGCGTGATCAGCACGGGCTGGCCGTTCTGGTTGTTGACATAGAGTCCGTCCTCGATGTTGATATGGCTGTGTGCGCCGATGATCACGTCAATATCCTGGCTCTTCTGCGCAATCTCCACGTCCATCGAGCTGTCCTGAGGCATGTAGCCTACGTGGCTGAGCACGACAACCAGGTCGCAACCCTCTTCGCGGAGGATTTTGGCTTCACGATTGACGGCTGTGACAGGATTCTCGTAGGTGATTCCGTCCCAGTAGCGGCTGAAGATCAGTCCGTCTGGGTTGCAAGTGACGCCGGTGACACCCACCTTCACACCATTATTATTTAATATAAGGTGAGGCTTGACATGCTTGGCCATTACGGTGTTCTCGCAGTGGTAGTTGCTCGAGATGAGCTGGAAATGGCTCTTCGAGAACAGAGTGTCGAGCGAGTTCAGTCCATTGTCGAACTCATGGTTGCCAAAAGTGGTGGCGATGAGCTGCTGCTGATCCATGCAGAGAAATTCCAATTCTCCCTTGAATAAATTAAAATAAGGAGAACCCTGCACCATGTCGCCAGCATCAAGATACAGCAGCTCTGGCGTCTGGCTGCGGAAGTATTCGAGCATGGCGGCACGCTCCACCACGCCACCTCTCTCAGTACGGACGTCTGGGTCAATCTGAGAGTGAGTGTCGTTGGTGTGGATGATCGTGACGATAGGAGCGTCAGGACCCGTTTGGCAGGCTGTCAGCAAGAGAGCTGACAGCGCTACTATGAGGGATAGGATTTTTTTCATTACCAAATATTTACACGATCCTCAGGCTTTACGTACATTGCGTCGCCTTCCTGGATGTTGAATGCATCGTACCAGTACTGACACTGAGCTACGCCACCATTGATACGGAGGTGACCAGCTGAGTGAACGTCCATGAGTGCGAGGCGGCGGAGAATCTCCTCAGAGCTTACGCCTGCCCATACGTTAGCGTAGGCCAGGAAGAAACGCTGCTCAGGAGTATAACCGTTCTCATCGCCCATAAGGGTCTTCGAACCATTCTCCTTAGCGAGCTGGAGAGCCTGGAAAGCAATGTTGAGTCCACCATGGTCAGCGAGGTTCTCGCCAAGACACTGATGACCATTGCTATGGAGCTCTCCTGGGATAACCCAGAGAGAATCGTAGTATACTGCGAGCTGCTCAGCAGGAACCTTGAATGCCTCAACATCCTCGTCGGCCCACCACTGACGGAGGTTACCCTCCTTGTCATACTGACGGCCCTGATCGTCGAAGCCGTGAGTCATCTCATGGCCGATGACTACGCCGATAGCGCCGTAGTTGATAGCGTCGTCGAAGTCCTTAGAGAAGAATGGTGGCTGGAGGATACCTGCAGGGAAGCAGATCTCGTTGGTAGTAGGGTTGTAGTAAGCGTTGACGGTCTGAGGAGTCATACCCCACTCATCACGGTCTACAGGCTTGTTGTAGTGCTTTTCCTTGTCGAGATTCCAGTAGAAATCGCTGATGGTGCGCATGTTCTCGAAGAGTGACTTCTCTGGGTCAACGGTGAGGCCAGAGATGTCCTCCCACTTGTCTGGATAGCCGACCTTGACATAGAAGGTAGCGAGCTTCTCGAGAGCTACCTGCTTGGTGCCTTCGCTCATCCAGGTCTGAGCCTTGATACGCTCACCGAGGGTAGTCTGGAGGTTCTTGACGAGCTCTATCATGCGGGTCTTCGATTCAGCAGGGAAGTATTTCTCGACATAGAGCTGGCCGACAGCCTCGCCCATGACGCCGTCCACACGGTTGACGGCACGCTTCCAACGTGGCTGCTGCTCCTTCTGGCCGGTCAACTTCTGGCTGTATGCGAAGTTCTCATTGTCAAAGTCGTCGCCGAGGAGGTTGCTTGCACCGGCAATCCAGCGCCACTCGTAGAGCGCCTTGAGGTCCTCGAGTGGGGCATTGCTAATGAGCTCACAAGCCTTGGTCAATGGAACGATCTGACCTACAACTACCTCATTGGTAGCGTCGTAGGTATTGCCCTTGAAATAGGCATCCCAGTCAAACTTGGTAGCAGCGCTGAGCTCTGCCACGGTCATCTTGTTGTAGTTACCCTCTGGGTCACGGAGTTCCTCCATGCTCTTGCTGACCTTTGCAATCTCGGTCTCGAGGCGCATAACGGTCTCCATCTTCTTGGTAGCTTCTTCTGCTGGTACGTCACAGAGCTTGAAGAGGTTGACTACGTGCTCCTTGAAAGCCTCACGCTGAGCTACGATAGCAGGCTCATCCTTGAGGTAGTAGTCGCGGTTGCCCATAGAGAGTCCACCCTGACCGAGCTGCATGATGTTGTTCTTCGAATCCTTCTCGTCAGCACCTACATAAAGACTGAAGAGGAGGTTGTCATGCTCAGAATACATCATCTTGAAGAAGTCCTCACGGGTAGCGATGGCGCGAACCTGCTCGAGGTATGGCTTCAATGGCTGATAACCCTCAGCGTTGAGGCGTACAGAGTCCATGCAGAGATTATAGAGGTCACCGATCTTCTGAGCTACGGTACCCTTCTCGTGCTGCTCTGCTGCAATGCCCTGGATGAGCTCAGCGAGCTGGTTGGTATTGTCGTCAGCAAGCTTGGTGAAGCTGCCCCAGCGTGGGAACATGGCTGGCTGTGGGTTGTTGTTGATCCAGTTGCCAGTAGCGAACTTGGCAAAGTCGTCACCAGGACGTACGGTAGTGTCCAGGTTGGTGTAGTCGAGGCCGGTGGTCTTCTGGCTACCTGAGTTGGTGCAGGCTGTCAGAGCAGCTGCGGCGCAGATGGCGCTCATAATAAAAAACTTCATTTTTTATAAATTACTAATTATAAATTTCTTCTTGCTTCGCCTCCTCCCACAGCGCATCCATCTCCGCCAGCGTCATCTGGTCGAGACGCTTGCCCTGTTCGCGAGCCTTGAGCTCCACGTAGGTAAAGCGGCGCTGGAACTTCTGGTTGGTCTTCTCCAGCGCGTTGTCTGGCTTGATCTTGTAGAGGCGTGCTGCATTGATGAGGCTGAAGAGCAGGTCGCCGAACTCACGCTCCATCTTGTCACGAGCCTCTTCGCGCTGCTCAGCGCTGTTGTTCTCGTTCGACGCGATGGTAGACCACTGGTTGGCCTCCACCTCGAACTCCGAGATTTCTTCACGCACCTTCTCCCAGACGTCTTCCTTCTTCTCCCAGTCGAAGCCAGCGTTGCGGGCTTTGTCCTGCATGCGGTAGGCTTTGATGAGCGAAGGAAGGCCCGATGGGATACCCGAGAGGATGGTCTTGTTGCCGTCCTTCTCTTTCTGCTTTACAATCTCCCAGAGCTTGCTGACGTCCTCGGCGTTGTCTACGCTCTCGCCGCCACGCGTTCCTACCTGAGAGATGAGCGAACCATCCGGATTGAAGACGTGAGGATGGCGGAACACGAGCTTGTCGCACATCGAGTTGCAGATGTCACCCATGTCGAACTGTCCCTTTTCCTCGCCAAACATGGCGTAGAAGAGAAGTTGCTCCAACACGTCGCCGCACTCCTTCTTGATCTCCTTCGGATCACCGCTGACCAATGCATCAGCCAGCTCATACATCTCCTCAATGCTGTTCTGACGGATACTCTCATTGGTCTGCTTGGCGTCCCAAGGACAGTCCTTGCGCAGCGTCTGCATCACGCCGAGAGCACGAGCCCACGCTGCGGTTTTCTTATCGAGATTGGCTACAGGTAAGTGCTGTTCCATTATTTCTTATAGTTGCTGATACCTGTCTGGAGGAACTTGACATAAGCGTCAACGTCCTCATTGTAAGAGTAGCTGCCATTGACAGGATTGCCTTCATTGTCGAGCAATACATAGAATGGCTGAGCATTTGCACCGAACTTAGAGCGCTGCAAGTAGCTCCACTTATCACCGATGGTACGGAGCTTGACCTCCTTGCCACTCTCGTTGACTACCTCGATCTCAGGGAGCGAAGTCTTATCATCGACCATGAGCGAGATGAGCACGTACTCGCCCTCGATGATCTGCTTGACCTGAGGGGCGGTCCAAACGGCAGCCTCCATCTTGCGGCAGTTGACGCAGCCGAAGCCAGAGAAGTCGATGAGCGCTGGCTTGCCAGCACGCTTAGCAGCAGCCATACCCTCCTCGTAGTTGTGATATACGTTCATCTCCTGTTCGCCGAGCTTGAAGTCCTGGGTCGACATAGGAGGTGCGAAAGCTGAGATTGCCTTACATGGAGCACCCCAGAGGCCTGGGATCATGTAGATTGAGAAGCTGATAGAGATGAGGGCCATCATGAGGCGTGTGACGCTTACACGATCAGAAGGATCAGGATCATCGTCATGTGGCAGACGGATGAAGCCGAGGAGGTAGAGACCCAGGAAGAGGAAAATCACGATCCAGAGGCAGAGGAATACCTCACGGTCGAGGATGCCCCAACCGTATGCGAGGTCGGCTACTGAGAGGAACTTGAAGGCAAGCGCCAACTCGCAGAAGCCGAGTACGACCTTGACCATATTGAGCCAGCCGCCGCTCTTTGGCATACTCTTGAGCATGCTTGGGAAGAGAGCAAACAGGGTGAATGGCAATGAGAGAGCCAGTGCGAAGCCGAACATGCCAATGGCTGGATAGAGCATCGAACCTGAGGTAGCAGCCTCTACAAGCAGGGTGCCGATGATAGGACCTGTGCATGAGAATGAAACCAAGCAGAGCGTGAAGGCCATGAAGAAGATGCTCAGGAGGCCTGTGGTAGAGTCGGCCTTCTCGTCGAGCTTAGAAGTCCATGACTCAGGCAAGGTGAGCTCGAAGCCACCGAGGAAGCTGAAGGCAAAGACAACCAGCAGGAGGAAGAAGATGATGTTGAAGACGGCATTTGTGGCTAGTGAGTTCAATGCTGAAGCACCGAAGATAGCAGTGACTGCCAAGCCAAGACCTACGTAGATGATGATGATGGCCAGGCCGTAGGTATAAGCGTCGCGGATAGACTTCTTTCGGTCCTTGGTGCGCTTCAGGAAGAAGCTCACGGTCATCGGGATCATTGGCCATACGCAAGGAGTAACCAGTGCGATGAGACCAGCCAGAAAACCTGCGATGAGGATGTACCACCATGAGTGGCTCTGACCTGAGATATCGGAGGTGATGTCGCTATTGGCATTATAAGCCTGCAGCTGGCTGATGACTGGTGTCCAGAGAACACCCTTGCCAGCGGGAGCAGCTGCAGGAGCAGCCGCTGGAGTCTCTGCGGCAACCGCGTCTGTTGGCGCCGCAGCAGCTGGCTCGTCGCCAGTGGTCTCAGGGGTATTATCAGCATTGTCGGCACTTGGCTCGTCTGCTACAGGAGCGTCACCAGCTGCCTCGTTGCTGCCCTTGATATTGAAATCGTATGTAGTAGGAGGGGTGCACATGCCATCGCAGCAGCTCATGTAGGTGATGTAGCCCTCGATGTTGTAGTCGCCACCAGTGAGTGTGAATTTCTGCTCCACGCTCATGCTGTTCTCGTAGTATGACAGCTTCATGTCGAAGGCGTCATCGAACATCTCGATGAGCGAACCTTTGACCACCTTGCTAGGCCCCTGAAGCTTAGCGCCCTCGAGCTTGTCGTAAGAAAATTCTGTCTGCTGAGGTCCTCCTGCAGGAATCTGCAAGCCATACATGTGCCACGTTTTCTCGATGGCAGCACTGAATGTTACTGTCAGTACGTTGCCCGACTGCTTGCTTGTGTGTGTCCACTTGACAGGATTGACCAGCTGTGCTGATACCAGCGTCAGCGAACAGAGCAGTGTCAGGATAAATGCCGATAATCTCTTCATCGTAATAAATCGTAATAAATAATTCGCGCGTATAAAATTTTTTTGCGCGCAAATTTATATATAAATAATGAGAAATCCAAATTCGAGCCCGCTTTTTTCATTCCGCATGACGATATTCCTTCTTTTTTACGATGAATTGTTAACTGCTCGTTGTATTATATTCCTGCATCAAAGAATGGACAAACTGCATGCAGGACGTCCATTCCTGCATCAAAGAACGGACAAACTGCAAGCAGGACGTCCATTCCTGCATCAAAGAACGGACAAACTGCAAGCAGGACGTCCATTCCTGTATCAAAGAACGGACGTCCTGCTTGCAAGACAGCTATTCGCTTTATTTTTTCTGTAGAATCCCCCTCTGCGTATACAGCAGATAGCCTGCCAGGGCGGCACCGAGGATGTCTGAGACGGTGCAGCTGGCAAAGACACCGTTGAGACCACTCCAGCCGAGGCCTTCGAAGATAGGGGGGATGATATAGATCATCGGGATGAGGATCAGCACCTGACGCGAGAGAGAGGTGACAATGGCAATCCAAGGCTTGTCGATCGACTGAAAGAACTGTGAGTTGGTGATGGTGAAGCCGATGAGTGGAGACATGATGAGCATGAAACGGAGCGCTGGCACACAGAGATCGAGGAGCTCTGCATCGCTGGTAAATGCCATGGCAAGATAGCGTGGCACGAAGAGTACGAGCAGCGAGCCTACAATACCGATGGCGATGTTACACTTCATTGCCAAGGCAAAGACTTCGCGCAGACGATCGAAACGTGCAGCACCGTAGTTATAGCCAGCGATTGGCTGCATACCCTGGCAGATACCGATGACGAGCATGATGACCAGAGGTCCGAATGAGTTGGCCACGCCGCTGGCTGCCACCGCGTTGTCACCTCCATAGGAGAGCAACTGATTGTTGAGCAATGCTGCTACAGCCGAGCCTGCTACATTCATCGAGAAAGGACTGATACCGATGGCAAGGATATTGCGGAAGATATAGAACCTTGGTGTCCAGGCATGACTGCGGAAACGTATGAAGGCGCGTTTGCTCACAAAGTGGCTGATAGCCAGAATGGCAGAGGTACCCATCGAGATGGTCGTTGCCCATGCTGCACCAGCGATACCCATGTCGAGCACATAGATGAAGATACCATCGAGCAGGATGTTGAGCACCGCACCGAAGATCATGATCCACATCGATTTCTTGGAGTAGCCGGTGGAGCGGATGAGGCTGGTGAGATTGAACGTCACCGTAGTGAAGAACATGCCAGGAATGACAATATTCATATATTCCTTGGCATAGGCAATGGTCTCGGCCGACGCGCCGAAGAGGCTCAGGATGTCATCATTGAAGATGTACCACGCTGGCACATAGAGCAATCCGAAGAAGATGGAGAGCAGCATGGTGTTGCCTAGGATGTTCTCTGCCCATGGGATGTCGCGCTTACCGAGGACGATGCTCATACGAGCTCCTGCACCGGCACCGACCAGTGAGCCGAATGCATGGATGATGTTCATGATAGGCATGGTGACGGTGAGTCCTGCGATGGCCAACGCTCCTACAAACTGACCGAGGAAGACACGGTCACAGATGTTGTAGATAGAGGCGATAATCTGCGTGATGACGGCAGGAAGCGCATATTGCCACAAGAGTGACGCAATGGGTTTCGACTCGAATTCTTTGGTGTTATCAATCATAGGGGAAATGTCCTTAAAAACGCTATTCCTTTGTTGTATTCGGGTTGCAAAGTTAGTCAGTATTGGGGAATTATGCAAAACTTCATGGCAGAAATGGGAGATTTGCAGCGAAAAAAATGACAAGCAAAGACGATTTGGAGTCCTTGCTTGTCATTATCTTATTTCGTAAAGCGATGATTATCTCATCATCGAAGTACTATTAGTCAACCTTAGGCAGCTTGCTGAGAGCCTCGGCAATGACCTTGTCGCTTGGGATAACGTCGGTCATAGTACCTTCGTTGAACTGCTTGTATGCATAGAGGTCGAAGTAACCGGTGCCAGAGAGGTTGAAGACGATCACCTTCTCCTCGCCAGTCTCCTTGCACTTGAGAGCCTCGTCGATAGCAGCACGGATAGCGTGGCTTGACTCTGGAGCAGGCAGGGTACCCTCAGCCTTAGCGAAGATCTCTGCAGCCTCGAATACTGAGGTTTGCTCGTAAGCGCGAGCCTCAAACAAGCCCTCATGATAGAGCTCAGAGAGGATAGGGCTCATGCCGTGGAAGCGGAGACCGCCAGCGTGGTTGCTCGATGGAATGAACTGTGAACCAACTGTGTACATCTTAGCCAATGGACAGATGTTGCCAGTGTCGCAGAAGTCGTATGCATAGACGCCACGGGTGAAGCTTGGGCATGAAGCTGGCTCAGCACCGATGATCTTATAGTTAGCTTCGCCACGGAGCATCTCGCCGATGAATGGGCTGGCGAAGCCACCGAGGTTAGAACCACCACCGGTACAGCCGATGAGGATATCTGGCTTGATGTTATACTTCTTAAGAGCAGCCTGTGTCTCAAGGCCGATGATGGTCTGGTGGAGGAGTACCTGGTTGAGTACTGAACCAAGTACGTAACGATAACCCTCGCTCTTGACAGCAACCTCTACTGCCTCAGAGATAGCACAACCCAGTGAGCCTGTGGTGTCAGGATGCTCAGCAAGGATCTTGCGACCTACCTCAGTGGTCTCTGATGGTGAAGGGATGATGCTTGCACCGAAGGAGTTGATGACGTCACGGCGGAATGGCTTCTGCTCGTATGAGCACTTGACCAGGTAGACCTTACAGTCAATACCTACATACTGGCAAGCCATAGAGAGTGCAGTACCCCACTGACCAGCACCAGTCTCAGTGGTTACACCCTTAAGACCCTGCTCCTTAGCGTAGTAAGCCTGAGCGATGGCTGAGTTGAGCTTGTGGCTACCAGAGGTGTTGTTACCTTCGAACTTATAGAAAATCTTTGCAGGAGTGCCAAGGGCCTTCTCAAGGTGCTCAGCGTGTACCAATGGACTTGGACGGAACATGTGGTAGAACTTCTGTACAGCTTCAGGGATGTCGACCCACTTGGTGTCGTTATCAAGCTCCTGTTTTACCAACTCAGTACAAAAGATAGGGGTCATCTCCTCGAGGGTCAGAGGCTTGCCTGTACCAGGATTAACTAGTGGAGCTGGCTTGATAGGCATGTCGGCACGTACGTTGTACCACTGTTTTGGCATCTCGTCCTCGGTGAGGTAAATTTTGTAAGGGATCATGTTTTTGTTTATTATGTTAAAAAGGTAATTATTTACATCTGCTTTTTGACGTGCAAAAATAAACATTATTGCCAAAAAAAACAAATTTGGAGTGGAAAAATGATGATTTCCCCTCCAAATTGGTAGTTTTTTGAGTAAAATACTGTATTTTTGCAGTTGAATAGTTGTATTTATAGCTGTTCGCGAAGCATTTTGAGGAAGATTGGAACGCTACGCTTGCTATAGGCTCCTCGTGGTAGATGCACGTAGGTAGTAACAGGATCTGGTAATTCATTAATCGGGATAGCCTTCAGCTCAGGATCCCCCTTGGCTTGACCTTCGGAGAGAATGCTGACACAGCGCGATTGCTTGATCATGTTAAGTAGCGTATGCGGATTGTTTACTGTAGCACGAATCTTGAGACCAGTAGCCTCGCTGCATAGATATTCCTGAATGGCGTTCGATCCGTTGACGCCCTCTTCGGGCAGGATCATGCCATAGTTGCGCAAGTCCTTGATACTTACACTCTCGCGCTGACTTAGAGGGTGAGTGTCAGACATGATGGCGCAGAGTTTGTATTCGGTCAAAGGCTCGCTGCTGATGTTGTCGGTCTCGCCTTCTACAAGAATTGAGAAGGCCATGTCGAGCTGACCGTTACGCAACGTCTTCATCAGGTTGGCAATGGTCTCAAAGTGCATGTTGACCTGCACGTTCGGATGTAACTTGATGAATAGTAAGGCTGCACGGCGGATATAAGGCTCGAGCGTGTAGGTTGCTCCAATATTGAGCGTACCCTGTAGCGTCTTGCCGAGGTCTTCCATCTGTGTCTGGCAACTGTTAATTTTCTCTAGGATCTTACGCGCCAGCGGGAGGAAGCGCTCTCCGCTCTCGGTAAGCGATACCTTGTGCGAAGAACGGTTGAGTAACGTGGTTTTGAACTCCTCCTCGAGTAGCTTTATCTGCTGAGAGATAGCACTCTGAGAGATGAAACACCTGCGGGATGCCTCAGAGAAACTGTTGGTCTCTGTGATGGCAACAAAGTAACGAAGCTGTCTGATTTCCATAGCTTTTTGTTTGGTTAAGTTTAAGTGCAGCAAAGGTAAGCAAGACTTTTGAAAAAGAATTATTAAAACGACAATTTCTTTGTTTATTGTTGTTTCCGGAATCGATTCTTGGAAAAAACCGTAGTTTTATTCAAAATTCATTAATTTTTGGCAATGTTAAATAAGTATAGTGATTTGTTCGTCGATTTTGACGATACGCTTTATGATACGCATGGCAACGCTATTCTGGCATTAAAAGAGCTCTATGACCAGTGTGGCCTGGCGCAGTATTTTGATAAATTAGAAGACTTTACGATTCCATATTGGCAAACGAATGTTGAGTTGTGGGATCAGTACTCGAAAGGAGAGATTACGCGTGATTACCTCATCGTGGAGCGTTTCCGTCGGCCATTGGCTTGTGGAAAGATGGATCCGACGCGAGAGTACTGCCTTGAGGTCAGCGATCGGTTTCTGGATCTCTGTGCCTGTAAGCCGGGTGTCGTAGAGGGGGCTCATGAAGTGATGGAGTATCTTCGCCAGCGAGGTTATCGTCTGCATATGTGTAGCAATGGATTCCATGAGGTGCAGTACCGAAAGCTGAAAGCTTCAAATTTGCTGGAGTATTTTGACACCATCATACTGAGCGAGGATGCAGGGGCGAACAAACCTTCGCAAGTCTACTTCGACTATGCATTTAAGCAGACGGGAGCAAAGCCGGAATCGACGCTGATGATCGGAGATAACTACAATACAGATATCTTGGGTGCACAGAACGCTGGTCTGGACGTGATGTTCTTCAATCGGACGCCCGCCTCGTTTGCAACGCCTGGAAAGGTTGATTTCGAGATTCTCGCATTGAAAGAAATAATGGACCTGCTGTAACGGCAGATCCATTATCTTTTTATAAATGTGTTGATGAGTTCTTTTATTTCAAGCTCTTCAGCGCATCAATTAGTGCAACACGTCTGACTTGCCAGTCAACATAGTCATCGGCCTTAATGGTGATGTCGGCATTGCTGATGCCTTCATTGCATTCTGTCATCACCAGCGTACAAGGCTTGCATTCGCCATGTGCAATAAGCTGGTCGAGGATGATGCTAGCACGTCCGATGGTCTGCCAGCTCTCGAAAGTGTCGTTCTTTCCGGCTACAAGGCAGATGATCTCTGCATTGTCTTTGGCCCCCTTTGGAGTGCAGGTGGCATAGTGGGAAGGCTTACCGTCAGCGTTGGCATCGACCTTATAAGATACTTTGCTATAGGCGATTGAATCGTTGTTGATGTCGTATGGATTGCCTGGCATCATGGCTATGCTGCGCTTGAAGCCTCTGTCTGGCGCCAGATACATATTGGTTGGGTCCATGACCTTCGTGCCATCGACAATGAAGTTGTAGCAGTAGATGTCAGAAGGAAGGTTGCTGAGCGTAATTTCCCAGACACTATCTGCATTGAGCTTCAATGGCTGAGGCTCATCGAGCATCTCGCCTTCAATCTTGACTTCTCTGGCCTTGTCGGCCTTGATACGGAAGGTCACGCCTTTGTCTGTGAATTCAGGAGAAATAACTTGCTTTGGGAAGAGACGAGCCATTACACTTGGAGTAAAAGGCTCTTCTTCGCCTGTAGCAGCAGGTGCAGGCTTGCCTTGCTGCATAGCCAGCGCTGAGGCTTCTGGATTGAAGAGCAGAGGAAGGGTTCGCCCCAGGAAGTACTTGGCATTCATCCATGTATGTCCGAATTTGCCTGTTGTAAATTCCTTGATGGTTTGTATGCCTCTGTTGTCGAGAAACTCCAGATAGTCTCGGCTAGTGCCGTAAAGGAAGTCATCTGTCCCTATGCCAAGCCAGAAGAGATGAATCTTGGCGTTAGTTTCAGCCGCGTTGTCGTACACATCTGGTAATGACGTGCTAGTAAACGAACTGTATGAACAGAGGTATGAGAACTTGTCGAGATGTGTCAGACCATTGGCTAATGCCTGATTGCCACCACGCGAGAAACCACCGATGGCGCGATGGTCACTGTCATTGATAGTACGGTAATTGTGCTCAATATATGGCATGAGGTCATTGTTGAGGTCTTGGCCGAAAAGATCTCCTGCTTCCATAAAGTCTGGCTGGACAGGCATAATCTTGGCAGGATTGCCGTATGGCATGACTACAATCATGTCTTTGGCTTGCTGCTTTGCGATAAGGTTGTCAAGAATGTAGTTGACTCTGCCCACCTTATAATATACTTCTTCCGTATCGGTGGTTCCGCTGATAAGGTAGAATACCGGATAGGATTTGGCCTTGTCTGCCTCATAAGTAGGTGGCGTATAAACGACGGCGTGATTGAAGCAACCGAGCATATTTGAGTAATATGTGATATAGTCAACATTGCCATGCGGCACGTTTTGGATAGCGTGGAGTAGGGGAGCCGAGGTTCCGAGGATGTCGAGCAATGAGTTCTTAAAGCCTTCGTTCGGGAACCACTGCTGGCACTTTGGATCCATGATGCTGACTCCATCGACCACAAAGCAGTATGGATACATGTCTGGATCAGCAGGACCAAGGGTTGCCGTCCAGAGTCCTGTTACAGAGTCTCGCTCCATATCATGGCGACCAGCAAACTGTACATCAACCTGTACTTTTTGTGCACGGTCATTTCTATAATTGAAAGTAACAGTGCCATCGGCATTAATAATTGTCGATGCAGGTTCCTGTGTCTGTTCTATTACAGGCTGGCTTGTGCAAGCCATCGTTAGTGTTGTCAATGCTGCAAGAAAAAGAAAATGCTTCATTGGGGTCTTTGATTAAGTAATGTTTTCTTTTGTTTTGTGGTAATGTGGCGCAAAGGTACATCATTTTTTATTTGCTTCCAAATTTATGGTTTAGTTTATAGCAAAAATAGATAGTTTTCTTGGCTTTTACTCGTTGTTTGTCCAAAATGTGTCTTACACATTATTAATATATATAAGGATTTTGCCTTTTATGTGATAAGTTTTGTTTTTTTCGAAAGAATAGGACGGTTGCTCATGGAAACTCTGTCCCAATTGGGCTTTTGACGATACTTTTCTGCCTAGTTTTGGCTCGTTCTGCTATTTGAATGTGCCATAAATGGCGTGTTTTGTGTGAAAATTGGTTGTTTTGTAATATTTCTTTCAGAATAATTTGGATTGGTTTTGAAAACCCGCTATCTTTGCACCCGCTAAAACGGAAGAACGCAAGTCTAACGGATTAGCGACGATCTTTGAAGTGTTGAAATTGACAATAAATTTAGCAAGTACATACTTGGGTAGAGCAAGTGCGAAACAAGCTTTACCGTCAATAACTGAATTGATTGCCAGAATCGGACGAATCTCGAAAATAATTGTCTATTCGCTCGCAAGAGCAATAACGATAAAAAATACAACGAAGAGTTTGATCCTGGCTCAGGATGAACGCTAGCGACAGGCCTAACACATGCAAGTCGAGGGTGATCCTTTCGGGGTGAAACCGGCGCACGGGTGAGTAACGCGTATGTAACCTGCCTCTAAGTGGGGGA
>JAZRXZ010000136.1:0-1502 GCA_045600445.1 Bacteroidales bacterium
GGCTCACTGCCAAACATCCGTGGATAATTTTACATGTAGTGCTTAAATAAGGGTATCTTTGCATCAACAGAGTACCTTCATATATGACTACAACATCTCCAGAACTCCAGACCAAGGTCCTTGAGGACTTTCTCCATTACTTTCTGCCAGACGGCCTGCTTGATTACTTCGAGCCGACGATGGCTGAGGACAGAGAACATCAGATCAAGAAAGACGAAGTGTACAAGCGTGAGTTGCATCTATTCTTTGATGAGCGAGACAACCGTACCGAGGAAATGCAGAACCTGCGTCCCAACGGCTTCACAGAAGAGAGAACAATCAGCGACTTCCCTGCAAGGAACCGCAAGCTGGTGCTGCACATACGTCGCAGACGATGGCTGGATGAGAACGGGAAGAATGTCATACTGAATGTGTATGAGCTGGCCAGCAACGGCACGAAGTTCTCTGACGAGTTCGCAGAGTTCTTGAAAAAAAAACTTGGACCAGACCCCCGTTACCGCAAAATCGTTGGGGCGCTCCTATATGATTGATGGCAGTACGCTTGAACATGCCTACAAATACACCTGGAGCGACTTTACTACTTGGAACCAACGCAGCCACGCGAAGGATTGGGTCCTGATACCGCAGAACCTCGGTATACATTTGAGCATTGACGAGACCAGCCTGCATGACGATCTGTTCACGGTCTTGACGAACAAGGACGGCCACGGACGCCAGGGCACCATCATCGCAATGGTGCGAGGCACCAAGGCTGAGGATGTCGTGAATAAACTGCTTCTCTTGCCTTTGGAGGAGCGTCTGAAGGTGGTTGAAGTAACCATGGACCTGTCCGAGAGCATGCGTGCTATCGTGGAGTCCGTCTTCCCGAACGCAAGGATAACCCTAGACTGCTTCCATATTATGAAGCGCTGCCTAGAAGCGGTGGAGGAACTTCGGCTGAGGTACAAGCGTGAAGCACAGGCTGACATCCGTAGAGCAGAGCGCCTGTTCAAAGATCGTCTGAAACGTAATGCTGCTCATCGCAGGTGGTACCGCAGGACACACCCCAAGAAGTACAAGGGCAAGAGACGAGGCCCGAAGCCCAAACGCAGAAACGAACAGTTCCGACCACCTGTCCTGGAGAACGGAGATACCCTGGTCGAGTTGCTGACACGCTCAAAACATGCATTGACACAGACTCATGACAAGTGGTCTGAACGCCAGCAGGCCAGGATGAGACTCCTGTTCAAGCTGTATCCCAAACTCAAGGAGGTCTATGACATCATAAATAAACTCAGAGCCGTATTCCGAAGCACATCTCTGTCCAGGGAGGACGCGAGAGTGAAACTACACGAGTGGTATCACTCGGTTGCGAACTGTACAATCCGGGAACTCAAGTCTGCAAGGGACGCCATCAAGTCCAGAGAGGAGAATATACTGAACTACTTCATCGACAAATCCACCAACGCATCTGCGGAGTCATTCAACTCTAAGCTCAAGTCTTTCAGAGCACAACTGCGGGG
>JAZRXZ010000137.1:0-34784 GCA_045600445.1 Bacteroidales bacterium
CTGATCCATCTGGCGGTATTCAAAGAATTGAGAACAAGAGCCGTGAAGCTCTATATTTTCAATATGTTATAAATTAATTCCTCCCTCAGATGGAGTACGGAATGCAAATTTTGTTTTCTTGTCTTTGTTTGTTATACAAAAATCGGTTAATGTAATTATGTCCATACCTATAAGCATATCATAATCATCTATGTCACTGCAATAAACCTCTACATCATGAGTCAGATAGCCATCTGGCAAACCAATATGAACCATATAGGTTTTCGCTGTCTGATCACCACCGATACCCATAATTTCACCCTCTCTGTATGGTTTAAGTCCTAATGCTTCCACCACTCTTGGAGAAATGAAGGTGAACTGCGCTCCTGTGTCCCATGCTGCGTTTTCCGTATAATAATAAGGAGGAAAGTTCTCTCCTTCCTTAAGTTCTACGGCTGGCATCACGATTGCATTCGTTATGATGGCATCTGCAAGACCATCATACTCTTTGTTGAATGTGCTCATAAAATGCCTTCTGGAAGTTTAGTTACCTTATGCTCAGTACGCGGAATGACATAGCTACCAGGCTTCACCTTATAGAAAGAAGCGAAGGTCTTTCGAGTTGCAGACTCTCGAACAGGAGCTTCAATAAGCTTGAAATCTTCCATCTTTGGATTTCTAAGATCTATCATTACTGATTCGTTATTAAATTCTTATAAATAGGTCAATGCCGACCTTTTGCTTTGCAAAAGTACTACATTTTTTTAAATTACGATTCATCTTCACCCTTAAAAGATGCTAATTGGGCGAAAACATGCCATAATGTTGCTCAGATGTGACATTTCAGCACTACTTACATCCTTTAGTCTTCTTGCTCGTAATAATAAGAGTAGTCAATGCCCTTCAACATCTCGCGGCTCGATATATCATCAGTGAGTGCGTCACGCAGCAGGTTCTTGATCTGGCTGCTGTCAGCCACACTCTGTGTCATTGCTTCCAGATATTGCTTCTTCTCGATCTTGCTCCAGTCAATGCACTTCGGTGAGCCTTCTCTTTCCATCAGGCGCCAGAAGTTTCAACTGGTTAGTGACGCTAACCACTTCGCGGTCGTTATAAAAACGCAGTGATACTTTCTTCATTGGATTATAGGATCATCGTCAGGATCTGAGTCGCACACTCTACCGTGCTGTCGGCTGATGAATGAGGCATGGGAATTTGTATTAAATTTGGGCACAAAGATAATGCTTTTTAGCAATAATGCCAAATTTTAGCAGATAAAAAATTCATCGTCGCTCTATTTGGGCGTTACACACCGACGGGACGAAAAAATAAGCAACGGCACTGTGGATGGTTTTAAGGGCATTTTGGGACGGAAATAGGCAACTTAAACGGAGTTAGTGGCTATTTGATGAGTTGTTAAATGGTTGAAAATCAGCGAAAATGTGAGTGCGAAAGCGCTACGCGCTACAGTGCTACAGTCAGTTTTGTCCTAAAAAAGGGGGGAATTTATTCTTTATATATATATTTATATATATATAAAATTTCACTTTGAGTTTTTTCCGGCAAAAAATCAACTGTAGCACTGTAGCGCGTAGCGCTTTTTGTGATTTTTAGGCCGCGTCGGGGGTGCCGAGGTAGTCGTAGATAAGGGTTAACTGCTTGGAGGTGAGGACTCTTTGAGAGTCGCGGTAGCCGGTGGCGCGGAGGGCGGCGAGGAGGTCACGGTCGCCGTGGATCCAGCGATGGAGGCGGTTGAGGGCGCCGGATTGGCTCAGATTGGGGGAAAATTGCCAGGCGAGCTGGCTTTTGGTCATGGTCATGGTCATACAAGTTAAGAGTTAATAGTTTATAGTTCGCTGCTGCGTCATATTGGTGTGAAAAAGTGATGCAAAGATAGTGATTTTTGGCGAGATTTCAAAATTTTTTTGACTTTATTTCACGTAGCTCCTCGTATTTCACGTAGCTCCTCCGAGGGTCGGAAAAAGTGCGTATCTTTGCAGCGTCAAAAGGATAAATCCCGGGCTGACTTTTGGCGAAAAATTAACCTTTAACTCTTAACTATTAACTTTTAACTTAACTATGTTTTCAATTAATTCTTTACCTTTCGGCCAGCTCAAGAACGCTGAGCATGTGGCCTTTTTCAACAACGTGGTGATTGCCATCGACAAGATCGGTGCTGAGGAGATCGGCCTGACTGCGGCTAAGTTCACCGAGTTTAAGAACGCCGTAGGCACTGAGCAGGACATCGTGCTCAAGGCGCAGGGCAGTATGTACACCGCCGACATGCAGGCCCTCGATGAGGAGCGTGACCGCCTCTACCGCATGATCCGCCTCAAGATGCAGGCAGTGTGCCTCGCCTCGGCCAGCTCGGACCTCGCAGCCTTCAAGGCTCCGCTCGAGAAGTATATCCTCAACAAGTACGGCGTGGAGATCACCTCGCTGGCCTATCAGGAGGAGAGTGCGCACCTCGCGGGCTTCGACCTCGACGTGACCACCCGCTTCACCACCGACGAGCTCACCCTGATGGGCATTGAGCAGGACCTTGTGGCGCTCAAGCTGGCCAACGACCGCTTCGCCGACATGTATAACCAGCGCGCCACCGAGCGCTCGGGTAGCACTGCCGAGCTGACCAAGAAGCTGCGTGCGGAGAGCGAGAACCTCTACGGGCTCATCAAGCTCCACATCGAGTACACGGCCAATACGGAGCCGGAGAGCGAGAAGGGCACGAGCTGCGCCTCTGCGCTGGGTGTGATCAACGAGATCGTGAAGGATGCGCGTACGCGCCTCAATCAGCGACTAGGCAGGAGCAATGGAAGCGATTCGGAGCTCGACAGCAATGTATCACCTATTCCTTTCCCTAATAAGTAAAGCCTATGAGCAAGAAAGAAACTATATCAGATGAGGCTCCCAGTAGGGAGCCCATCGAGCACGGAGAGTGCTGCGAGGAGTGCAAGAAGACCTGCAAGCGCCACTTCTGGACCACCGTCCTGCAGACCCTTGTCAAAGTCGGAACTGCTGTGCTTGCTGCGTTCGGACTCGCGAGCTGTATCGAGGAAGATTGAGCTGATCGTGGTGCACTGCACGGACACCCGGCCGAGTCAGGATTTTACCCTAGAGAAGCTCAAGGCGAGTCACAAGGCACGTGGATTTGGTGATTACCCGGGATATCACCTCTACGTGCGGCGTGACGGCACGCTCTACTACTGCCGCCCACTGAGCATCAAAGGGTGCCATGTGGCGGGGCACAACGCGCACAGCATCGGGGTATGCTATGAGGGGGGACATAAAGACCAGGCCGGGAGGGTCTACGAGGACAACCGAACGCCAGCGCAGAAAGCGGTGCTCAGGGGGGTGCTCAGGGCGCTCCGCGAGCAGTTCCCCCAAGCACGGATCTGCGGACACAGGGATCTGAATCCGAACAAGGCTTGCCCATGCTTTGATGCGACGGCGGAATATCGGACAGGCAATCTCTGATCGCGAAAGGCTTGTCGGGAAATCGGGACAAGGAATCCCGCATGCAAGAAGGGCTGTCTGGAATGCCGGACAACGAATCTTGCATGCGGGATCGTGTTTTGACTGAAAAAGTAGGCAAAAAGCGCTACGCGCTACAGTGCTACAGTCGTTTTTTTAGCGGTCAAATGCCAGAGAAAAGAATATTTGTCTTCAAATTTTCAGTTTTACCCCAAAATTCTGAACGTTTTGCAAGGTTGCAAGGCATTTTGCTAAGAAAAAATAGGTGATTTGGGCGTTTGTTTGCAAAAAAAGCGTATCTTTGCACCGAGTTAATACTCCTAGTAACCCCTATTAAAGAAAAAAGATGAAAAGATTATTTATGACCTTAGCAGTACTGTCGGTGATGGTACTGGGTGCCTTTGCTGAGGGCAAGTTCTCCATACGTGCCGAGCAGCAGTTGAGCGAGCTGAAGGAGTCTCAGACGCGCGGAGCGGCTCCGGTGTGGAAGGCGTTTACGATCTACACCCACGAGGCCGTGGAGGCCAGCAGCCTCACAGAGCGTATCCAGGCGCTGGGCGGTCGTGTGAGCGTGGCCATCGGGCACTGCCTCACGGCTACACTGCCCGTAGAACTCTGGCAGACGATGGCCGGATGGGAAGAGGTGCGTGCCATCGATGCGCTGTCAGAGCGTGGCGCCCTATTTCTCGACAAAGCCCATGCCTATACGAAGAAAAACCGCGTGGACGATGTTGCCTTGGCTCAGACCGAGGGTCTGCCTCAGGAATATACCGGCAAGGGGACGCTCGTGGCGGTAGTCGATGCTGGCATTGACTTCAATCATGCCGCATACCGCACCGCCGACAACCATACACGCATCGTCTATGGTGCGGTGCTCATGAACAATGAAGGAGGGGGAAATATGATCGAAGAGTATGTCTTTTCGCACGAAGACCTCGAAAACGCAACGTGTGTGTGCCTCCTTTCGGAGGTCTCGCACGGCACACACACTTCGTCGATTGCTGGCGGCTCGGGCATGACCAACGGTAAGTACCGTGGTGTAGCGCCCGAGGCGGATCTGATACTCATTGATATAAGCGCTTTCGTCATCGGAGACGGATTGTCTGGCATCTATGAAGCGATAGCACGTTCCATCCAGATCGTCGATTCGGTGGCTACATCGCTCGATAAGCCCGTGTCGCTCAGCTTTAGTGTAGGTACGTCAGGAGGCGCTATGGACGAGATTTCGCCTGAGCAGGTAGCCCTGGAAATGTTTACCGATCATGGTACACGTCCGGGCCGATGCGTGAGTGTGGCTGCGGGCAATAATGGTGACAAACGAGCTCATCTGCGCTATACCTTCAAGTCTGATACCGACACCCTCCGTTCGGTGCTGGGCACTGCTGCAGAGATAACCCGAAATTATAATCATAGCATAGAAATCTGGAGCATGGACGAAACCCCGTTCACCGTACGCCTTGTGCTGCGCGATAATAATTACAACATCGTGGCCGAGAGCCAGTACTTCGAAGTGACAGGCTCTAATAAAATAATAAGCTCACTGCCATTGGGAGAAACGGGCGAAAAACTGGTGTACGATCTGTCGTATGGCTTTGACGTAGTGCACAATAGGAGCACATTAAAGGGGCCAATATGGTTCCGTGCTGACGAAGGTTCGGAACATACAATGGACGTCCTGCTGGAGATAGAGATTATAAGCAAGGAGAATGCTTCGATCGATATGTTGCAATATTCCGGCACCGTTGCGTTTGATATCTTAGGTGCGGACGAATGGGCGAAGATGGGCGTCGAACTGCCCGAAGCCGTGGCAAAGACCTATCATGAAGGTGACCGCCAGCAGTTGGCCAACTCGATGAGCATATCTCCATACGTCACATCGGTGGGATGTGGCATCACGGCCATGGACTACAAGAAGTTAGACGCTCCGGAAGAGGATTTTGTGCCTCCTACTCATTTCGGCCCTCTGGGTCTACAGGTGGGCGATCCTACAGCTTGGTCAAATTACTCTACCTGTTATAGCGATCACTCCATCCCCCATCTCATTGCTCCAGGTGCATTGATTCTCGCCGCTAAGAACCGTTATTGCAGTATGGTGAAGATCGAGACGTATGAAACCGATATGTATTACGGTATGGACATGCCGTATGGTCTCGGTAATGGCACCTCGATGGCTACGCCTTATGTGGCAGGTACGGCAGCCTTGCTGTTGCAGCACAATCCGAATTACAGCATCACGGAGATACGTGACCTGATGACGCAGAACACGCAAAACAAGGAGCGTCTGCACTCCCTGGACGTGGATCCTGCCCAGTATGGTGCCGGATTCCTGGACGTGCTGGCTACGCTGAAGGCTGCCAATGCTGACCCTTCGGCCATCGAGAATCTCAAGGATGCAGATGCTGACCAGAAGGTTACCAAATACTTCGACGGCGACAGGCTGGTGATAGACAAGGCGGGCCGTAAGTACAACGTGGCCGGTCAGCGGATCAAGTAATTCGGCTTATCTTACCACCTGCGTAAATTCAGGCTCTTTGCCCTCTGCCGCAGTGATATAGATCTGGCCAGCTGGGTTGCCGTTGTTGACTACGCTAAAGAGGTATTCTGTGCCATCTGCGAGGGCGCGGGTGCCGAAGGCTACTGGCTCGCCCAGTGGCATGGAGTAGCTGCTGCATGCTGCGTCGAAGATGGCCTTGGCCTCTGGGGTGATGTCCTGAGACTCGCTGAATGCTGGGAGCTCTACCTTCTCGCCGGCAATGATGCCTGCGTTGATCAGGAACTGCTTGACCTCTGCGGCTGCCGCTGCAATGCGGGCGTTGCGCACGCCGTAGCCTGGGAGGATCGTGGCCTGGGTGAGCTTAGCCTTGAGCTGGTCGGTGCTGGTATTGAGGCCGCCGCTGCCGAAGGTGCAGAATGGGATGACTACCTTGCCAGCGAAGTCGCCAGTGCCGACGAGTGCTGCCATTGGCTGGGCATAGGTGCCGAACCATACTGGGTAGCCCAGATAGATGGTGTCATAGTCGGCCACGTTCTTCTCCAGCGCCTTGAGCTCTGGCAGGGTGCCCGCAGCCATCTCTTCCTGGCAACGGGCGATGGTCTGCTGGAAGTCGCCGTCGTATGGCGTCACTGCCTCGATGGCCTCCATGTCTGCCCCCGTCTCTGCCTGTATGGCCTTTGCCACCTGCTCCGTGGCATGGGTCTGTGAATAATAGATGATCAGGCTCTTGGTCGAAGCCTGTGTCTCAGCATCGTTCTGCTTGGTAGAACATGCGGTCAGTGCAGCGAGTGCGCACAGAAGGGTTGCGGTTTTTTTCATAATGAACAGCTTGCAATAGTTACAGTTGTTTCAGTGCTACAGTTTAGTTTATGCCGAGCTTCTTCTTGAGCTGGGCAGGGAGAGCGTTCTTGTGAACCATGACGTAGATGGTCTTGGCGCGGACGAAACTCTCTGACATGTTGAGGAAGCCGCCGTTGTTGTTGCGCTCAGTACCCCATGAGTTCTTGGTGATGTAGTACTTGGTGCCGTTCTGGTCCTTGACGATGCCGGTGATGTGCATGAGGTGGTCATCGGTGGTGACGAAAGCCTCGTAACCCTCCTGACGGATCTCCTGGGTAACGTTGACCTCAGGACATGGAGCCTCGAACTTGTAAGCCTCTACCTGACGCTCGGCTGGAGTCATGTTCTCGAAACGTGCGCGGTCGGTGCCTGAGAAATCCTCTACCTTCTCGAGCGCAGGGTTGATAGCCACGCCGTTCTTGTGAGAGAAGCCCTTCTCGCTGACGTCACCGTCCCAGCAGATGGTGTAGCCGTTGTTGATAGCGTTGTCCATGACCTCGATCATCTCGTCGAGTGGTACGTTATACTGCTGTGCGAACTCCCAGTTGTCGCCTACCTCTACAGCGAATGGCTTGTAGTATGGCTTGTGGTTGAAGCTGGTGATCTCGACATAGTCGTCCATGTTGAGGCCGAGGCTGGCAGCAAAGGTCTTGGCGGTGTACTCCTTGCCCTTGTAAGTGAACTTCTCAGGGAGAGGGCCGAGGTAGGTGTCGAAGATGTTGTTGAGGATCTTGTAGTACTCTGGTGAGCGCTTCTTGAGCTTGACGCCGATCTGGGCAATGCCGCTGACATACTGCTGGAGTTCGCCGTGGTTGTGGCGATCTGAGTTGTAGTTAATGCCGTTGTAAACCTCCTCAGGGACGATACCCACCTGATTGAAAGCGTTCATCCAAGTGTGCGAGAGGCTGCCTGGGCCGGTGTTGCCGCGACCATGACGGAGGTAGTTGTCCTCGAGCTGGTTCATATACTTCTGACGGACGATAAACATCTCCGAGAGGTCATACTCGCCCTTGCCCATACGCAGGAGCTCAGCCTCCATGAATGAGGTGGTAGCGAAGCACCAGCAGGTGCCGGTCTGAGCCTGGTTCTTGACTGGGGTAGTCGGGAGCGACTTGACGGTGGTAAACTGATAGCCAGTTTCCTGGGCGGTGGCGATGGCTGCACCTGCGAGGAGAGCGGCCATCAACATTGATTTCTTCATATTGTGTTGTTTTTGAGATTTATACATCGAGATAAGAATCCTTGAATCCAAGGAAGTAGAGTACGCCATCGAGGCCGATGGTGTTGATGCTCTGCTTGGCGTTGGCTACGACACGAGGCTTGGCGTGGAAGGCAATGCCGAGGCCGGCGAGAGAGAGCATCGGGAGGTCATTGGCACCATCACCTACGGCAATGGTCTGCTCGAGGTCAACCTTCTCGACCTGTGCAATGAGGCGGAGGAGCTCGGCCTTACGCTTGCCGTCGACCACCTCGCCGCGATACTTGCCGGTGAGCTTGCCGAAGTCATCGACCTCGAGGTCGTTGGCATAGACATAGTCAATACCGAACTTGCGCTGCAGGTACTCGCCGAAGAAGGTAAATCCACCGGAGAGGATGGCAATCTTGTAACCATATTTCTTCAGCACGAACATCAGGCGCTCCACACCCTCGGTGATAGGCATGGTCTCAGCAATCTCGCGCATCACGCTGACATCGAGACCTTTGAGCAAGGCTACGCGGCGGGTGAATGACTCCTTGAAGTCGATCTCGCCACGCATGGCGCTCTCAGTAATCGCCTTGACCTGATCACCTACGCCGGCACGCATGGCCAGTTCGTCAATGCACTCCGTCTGGATCAGCGTCGAGTCCATATCGAAGCAGATGAGGCGGCGCATACGGCGGTACATGTTGTCCTTCTGGAACGAGGAATCCATCTCCAGCTCGCTTGAGAGGGCCATGAGCTGGCTGTGCATCTCCTCGACGTTGCGAGGGTTGCCTCGGACGGAGAACTCGATGCAGGCGCGGGTCTTCGACTGTGTCTCGCTGTCGAGCGGTGGGCGGCCGGAGAGGCGCTTGATGGCGTCAATGTTGAGGCCCTGACCGGTGATGACGCGCGACACGGCCTCGATCTGACGGGCCTGCATGCGGCGGCCGAGGATGGTGAGGATGTAGCGGTTCTTGCCCTGACGGCCTACCCACGCGTTGTAGTCGTCCTCAGAGACGGGGACGAAGGCTACGTTGACGTGCAGCTCGGAGCTCTTGAAGAGCACTTCCTTCATGACGTTGCCGCTATTGGCGTCCTCCACGCGGATGAGAATGCCGAGCGAGAGGGTATTGTGTATGTCGGCCTGTCCGATGTCCATGATCTTAGCATCGTACTTGGCCAGAATGCTCATGATGCTGGCGGTGAGGCCTGGGCGGTCTTCACCGGTGATGCGCATCAGGATGAGTTCTTCTTTCGTGTTTGTATCCATTTATATGTGTATTTTAGCGTGCAAAGATACATATTATATATAATAAGCCCAAAAGTTTTCGACTTTTATTTTGTTTGTAATCGAAATCTTGTTATATTTGCACCTGATAAATCTGATAATCGAAAGAAATTATAACATTATAAAAACAGATCATTATGGTAAAGCACATCATCCTCTGGACACTCAATCCAGAGCTCTCAGAAGAAGAGAAGATCGCCGTCAAGGCTGGTATCAAAGAGGGTCTCGAAGGCCTGGTAGGTAAGGTCCCTGGCCTGATCGACGTAGTAGTCAACGTAGATGGCCGTCTGGCTTCGAGCAACTGTGACGTCATGCTCGACTCAACCCTCGAATCTCCTGAGGCGCTCAAGGCCTACGCTACTCACCCTGCTCATGTGGCTGTGGCTGATGGCAAGGTTCGTCCGTACACGGTTCAGCGCACGTGTCTGGACTTTGAGGTGTAAACACCGGGACTTCCAGCGCCGGTTCCTGACAGCGCATCTGCCACATGGCTCTCACGATGAGGCCTGTAGCAACGAGGCCGATGATTCCGAAATACCAAGGGATCGTCGGCTCTTGTGTTTCCAGCGGATCGATGGGCTCTGAGAGTCTGACCTGGATGACGCAGAGGAGGTTGTTGGTAGCGTGCATCACGATTGATGGCCAGATGCTGCCACTCCAATAGACCATATAGACGGCTATGACGCCGAAAAGGAATCGGTCAAGGAAACCGAGTATCTCAAAGTGCACAGCGCTGAAAAGGAAGCCTACGCAGATGGCTACCCAGTGCTTATTGAGCGTGGTGAAGCCGAAGCACTTGAGCAATGCGCCGCGGAACATGGTCTCCTCGACAATGCCGGTAACGATAGCGGCCAGCAGTACACACTCGATCCATCCACCCAGGCCTGGTACATTCATCATCACTTGGGTGGATTTGTATGCGTCCAGCTTCTCCTGATTGATAAATCCTTGTAGCCAGTCAGGGTAGTCGAAGTTGTAGATAAAGGCATTGATAAAGTCGAAGCCCCCTAAGAAACACACGGCATAGGCGAAAGCTAGCAAGAGCCAGCGAGCATCGACCTTGCGGAAGCCGTAGCATCCGAATGGCTCTCTCCTGAGTCGGCTCTTGCACCACCAGATGGCCGGTAGGAACATGATGAAGGCTGACTGACACCACATGGCCAGATGAAGGATCAGAGGACCTTTTAATAGAGACTCTGTATGTGTTAAGAATCCTATAAGTGCGCCGAGGGGTATGGTGATAGCCATCGTAATGACGAAGCCTAAGCCTACCAGAAGCAGCAGTCGGAGTAGTTCTTTGAAGAAAATTTTGTTAGCGGGTTTCATTGTCTTCTATTTATTAAGTTCTATGACTTCGAGGTCGCGGATATTTCCCTTCTCAATGATAAACCGAATGAGCGTGCGGACGGTCTGCTGGCCGTACGTGCCAGCCGCACCTGGATTGATATGCAGGCAATGGAGGGTATGATCCATCATGACCTTGAGAATGTGCGAATGGCCGGAGATAAAGAGTTGCGGTGGGTGCATCGTGATCTGCGAGCGGATGCTGCGGTCATACTTGCCGGGATAGCCGCCGATGTGCTTCATCAGTACGTCTACGCCTTCGCACGTAAATCGCTGCACCTCAGGATATACGAGTCTGATATCCGTGCCGTCAATATTGCCATACACAGCGCGTAGCGGAGCAATGGCCTGCAAGCGGCGCGCCACTTGCATGTCGCCAATGTCGCCTGCATGCCAGATCTCGTCACAGCCGCGGAAGTACTGCTCGTAGCGGTCATCCCAGTGGCTGTGAGTGTCGGAGAGTAGGCCAATCTTCATTGAGTGAGGAGTTAGGAGTGAGGAGTTATTCCTTTCTCTTCAAATCTTGCACGTAAGGCTCAGCCGCAGAATAAGGCTTCCAAGCGTCGCCCTCAGCACCATTAGGATTGCCGAACTTCACGAAGTTGGTCCAGTAATCGACCATGCGGTTACTGAGCTCATTGTCGGCCTCGGTGAATGGACGCCATGAGCGGTCCTGGGTGTGGAAGACTGACCAGAGCTCCGAGCTGTGGAACGAGCCTGTCAGTGCTGGGCGGCCATCGGTAGGAGGAGCAGCGTCGAAATAATAGATATAGGTAGGATGCTCCGACAAGCTGTCGCGAACAGCTGCGAAGTCCTGCAAGCCTTCGTTGAGGCCACCCATATCATTGGCAACAGAGCCGACCATGTAAGGGATGTCTGCCAGGGTGTTATTGAGCGTTGCCTCGCTGAAGTCCTCAGTGAGGAGCTTGCCGTCGAGGTGTGGCTGGCTGAGACGCCAGTTGCCTGTAGCGGCTACATACTGCTGCTGCACGTCATAGAGGGTCTGCCAGTCGGCTGCCATGAGTTCGTCCATGGTCTTGAAAGCGTCGCCATATACAGCTGCGCCAAGAGCGTCAGCATCTTCTTGAGTCGTACCCGCGCTGAGCGCGCGGTTGAGTCCTCCTGCACTCATGATAATAGCCTTGTTGATCAATGGCTTAGCCAATGGAGAGCTGACGAGGCAACGTACACTGCCACCACCTGCGCTCTGGCCGAAGATAGTCACATTGTCAGGATCGCCACCAAACTGTGCGATGTTGTCATGCACCCACTGCAGGGCCTTGAGCTGGTCATAAATGCCATAGTTGCCAGAGATTCCCTCAGCATCACGAGCGGTAAGCAAAGGATGGCTCATGAAGCCGAAGATGCCGAGGCGGTAGTTGATGGTGACGAGGATGACGTCACGGTCGGCCCAGGCCTCACCGTCGAACTCCTTCTCAAATCCCCAGCCGGCATGATAAGCGCCGCCGTGAATCCACATAGCCACTGGCAGTTTCTTGTCGGTCTTGCCAGCTGCTCCCTTCGGTGTCCAGACATTCAGATAGAGACAATCCTCGCTGAACTCAGGATCGTTGTCATAGAACTCAACGCCATAGTTAGCGTCATTAGGATCATGAGCCGCCTGCCATGAGGCGCAGCTCCAGGTGTCGGCCTGCTTTACGCCATCCCAAGCCTCGACAGCCTGAGGACGCTGCCAACGCAACTCTCCGACAGGAGCAGCAGCGTATGGAATGCCACGGTAAACGACGGAGTTATCAAGTTCAACACCTTGTACCTGTCCGCCTTCGATGCTGAGGACAGGATTCATATCCTCCGGCTGCTGAGCGGTGCAGGCGGCGAGAAGGAGGGGGAGGAGGAGGAGTTTTTTCATAAAGGAAAGTTATTAGGGGAGTAAAAGGGGAGTAAAAGGGGAGTAAAAAAGGAGTAAAAGGGACGTTTGTATTAGAGGGACCGTTTTCAGTTTCGTGAACTTATAAAGAGCACGTTACCGCTGGTTCTATCGTCCCTTTTACTACTTTTTTACTCCCCTTTTACTCCCTTTTTACTCCCTTTTATTAGATTTTTACTTCAGAATCGAGCAATTAGGCATTGGCTTCAGCTGCTTGAAGAAGTCGTTACCCTTATCATCGACGAGAATGAATGCTGGGAAGTTCTCAACGTCGATCTTCCATACAGCCTCCATGCCGAGCTCAGGGAACTCTACGCACTCGATGCTCTTGATAGAAGTCTGTGAGAGAACTGCAGCCACACCGCCGATGGTGCCGAGGTAGAAGCCACCATGCTTCTTACAAGCGTCGGTGACACACTGTGCACGGTTGCCCTTGGCGATCATCACGAGGCTGCCGCCATTGGCCTGGAACTCATCAACGTATGGATCCATACGACCAGCGGTGGTTGGACCCATCGAACCACAAGGATAGCCTTCTGGAGTCTTAGCAGGACCAGCGTAGAGTACTGGATAATCCTTGAAATACTGAGGCATACCCTCACCAGCGTCGAGGCGAGCCTTCAACTTAGCATGAGCGATATCGCGAGCTACGATGATGGTACCCTTGAGGTTGACGCGGGTAGAAACTGGATACTTCGAGAGCTCCTTACGAACAGCGTCGATACCCTGGTTGAGGTCGATCTCAATGCCGTTGCCACCCTCACCTGGCTGGCGGAGCTCCTCTGGGATGAGCTCGGTTGGGTTAGAGTCCATTTTCTCGATCCAGATACCGTCCTCGTTGATCTTAGCCTTGATGTTACGGTCAGCCGAGCAGCTTACACCCATACCTACAGGGAGCGAAGCGCCGTGGCGTGGCAGACGGATTACGCGGATGTCGTGTGCCAGGTACTTGCCGCCGAACTGAGCACCGAGGCCAATCTCATAAACCTTCTTGAGGAGCTTCTCCTCGAGGTCGAGGTCGCGGAATGCACGGCCGGTCTCATCGCCAGTCGTTGGGAGAGAATCGTAATACTTGATTGAACCGAGCTTCACGGTGAGGAGGTTCTTCTCAGCCGAAGTACCACCGATAACTACACAAATATGATATGGAGGACAAGCAGCAGTACCGAAGTGCTTGATCTCCTCAACGAGCCATGGGAGCAAGGTATTCTCATTCTGGATGAGTGCCTTGGTCATAGGGTAGAAGTAGGTCTTGTTGGCCGAGCCACCGCCCTTAGCCACGCAGATGAACTTATACTCAGCACCCTCGGTAGCCTCGATGTCGATCTGAGCAGGGAGGTTGCACTTGGTGTTGATCTCATCGTACATGTTGAGAGGAGCGTTCTGCGAGTAGCGGAGGTTGTCCTGGGTGTAGGTGTTATAGACACCGAGTGAGAGAGCCTCTTCGTCCTCGAAGCCGGTCCATACCTGCTGACCCTTCTCAGCGTGGATGATAGCAGTACCAGTATCCTGGCAGAATGGGAGTACACCCTTCACTGCGGTCTCAGCGTTGCGGAGGAACTGGAGTGCTACATACTTATCATTCTCAGTAGCCTCAGGATCGCGCAGGATCTTAGCTACCTGCTCGTTGTGCTCGCGACGGAGCATGAACTCTACGTCGTGGAAACACTGCTGAGCCAACAGGGTGAGAGCCTCCTTAGAGACCTTGAGGATCTTATGTCCCTCGAACTCGCTTACCGATACGCCTTCCTTGGTGAGGAGGTAGTACTCAGTGGTGTCCTTGCCCTTCTGGAACATAGGAGCATACTTGAATGGAACGTTTGCCATAGTAGTAAATCTATTTTTTGATTGATATTAGATATGATCAATATTTTTTCACGGGTGCAAATATAATAAAAATCTTTTTACGCGCGCCTTTGCACGAACATTATTTTATATTCTCCCCCAATTTTTTTCTCCTCGTCCCCCTTTTTTACTCCTCCGACTTCCTAAAATCCCTTCTTTTATGCAGGATCAGACGCCGCGATTCCGGATGAACCTATTTTTATAGCATGGAGTCAACACTACAATCCTAGTGTTGACTCCCGTGGCCGTGGCATCTTCTCCACTGTACAGTGGGGGAGATGCCTTGTTGACGGCATCCTTGCCACGGTACAGTGTAAGGGATGCCACGAAGAAAGAACGGACGTCCTGCATGCAAGACGTCCGTTCTAAAAAATCTATTATTCCTCTGTCGATTCTGCAATCCAGAAAGAGTCTCTTAACTCTTCACACTGATCCATAACAGATTCTCTGCACTCTCTAAGTTTGGCTTCTGCCTCTTCTTTACTGGAGAACTTTGCTACAATGAATGTCTCATGTGCAAATGTGTCCTCGCCGCAAACTTTGTATAATATATTCTTCATAATTCAGTGTTCAACGATAGGTATTACAATCCAGATACCTGACACTATTGACAATCTCTTTCATTTCGTCCTCTTCTGGCTGACGGTCAAGGAAAAGACGGACATACACCTGATACTTCGCAATACTGTCATTGGGGAGATTCACTGTATAGCGCAATATGTTCTTTGTTGTGTATTCGTTGATCTTAACAGAGTCATTTCTTGCAAACTCATTCACTTTTATCGTTGCCGAATCCTGTGGGAGATAATCTTCGCGATCATAAATCTTGATTGGATTGCCACTCATTGTTATGATAGCATGACCAATCGTTTTGTTCGAAGCGATTTCAGTGACCGAGATTTCTCCTTTATCGCCAAGATCGTGACCATTTATTTCGAAGAATCCTTCGAGGATATTGCAGAGCTGTTTCTGAAGCTCTGGACAGTAATCTGGCGGAAGAATCTCGTTCTTGTAGACGTCATAGATTCTCGAATAACCGTCTTTCTGCAGTTTGTATGAATAGACCCAGCCATAACGAGATGTTCTATCAGGGACAATCGATTCATACTCTGGCTCAATGAGAAGCCCGTAACGGTCTCGTAGGCCTACAAGTTTGCAATTTGTCGTGTTAGTGACCTTTAGAATGCCTCTATATGGTTCCAGATAGTAATTGCCGCTCCGTGGATAATTGATACATGCGTATTGGTTATATCCAATAGAAAGCGAAGGCAATACGATCCCCAGAAATACCATGCTTATAGCTGTCAGATAGTGCGATTTAGTGCATCGGTAAAGGTGGATACAAACATTGGCTATCAGGCCGAAGCTTATTGTGAGTGCAAGGACTCTGAATACGCCACCCAGGATCTGTGCATACCAGAAACACACAACACCAAGTATCACCAGCCAAACTTTTTCCGCCTTAATGCTGTAATAACGACCTATTAACCAATAGAGTAAAGGTGAGGCGATGAAGCACATCGTCATACAGAGACGAGGCTGCATCAGAAGTCCTGCTGTCATGCATAAATAGGTCAGCATAGTGGCCGCACAGAAATACTTTGCACTTCGATGGTGCCAGAGGATACTGCCAAAGAGTTCCTTCTTAGTCATCCCCCTGCCTTCAAGTTTGTGACGGAAGAGAAGAATGAGATACCAGACGTAGGGAATCACTATAATCCATAAGGCAAATGCACCTGCTATGCAAAGGTCGGCTATGTGATTGTATTCAAGTCCGGTGAGTTCAAAGAAGTAATCTCCCAACTCGCCAATACCGTTATAGAATCGTCCTAATATTGAGCCGAGCAACCAGGTAAGAGCATAAGCAACTAAAGGTATCCAGGTCTTCTTTTCCTTTCGGATCAGAGCGAACGAGACCGTAAGTCGTATCATCACCAGGAGACTGATGAAGATAAACGTGATCGGATTCCAGTAGCTACGGGCACCGAATATGCTGATAATCCAGATCAGACATATTGTCAGATCGAAAAGCTGTAATTTTGTTTTCATATTTTTATGATGTGCGCTTATATATTATTTATGAGAGACCTGATTACTCTATCCCGATCACCCACTTAGCTTTCTCTGTCAGATAGGGCTGCAGCTTGCTATATGGAATGGAGAAATGATATTGCCCCTCGAAAAACGAACCAATCTCATAAGGCTGATATGAGAATATCACGCCTTTCATTCCAAGAGCAGGTGGTGGTAAGATAACCTTGCCACTGTCCTTGCCATGAAACTCTGAAAATACCCATCTGACATCTTCCAAAGTCTCAACCTTGTGATTCTCCCGATAGAGAGGATGTGTCTGTGCAGATTTCAGCAGCAGGTTGATGATTGGTTTTCGGACAGAACCGAAGAGGTAATCAAGCGTTATCTCCTCATCGTTGACATAGTCGAAACTGTGAAGACTCTCAGTCGGGTAGCCATGAGCACCCCCGTTGTAGTCATCGGCATTCTTCTGATACGTGACATATCTTCCGTTGTCAATGACATTCATCAGTTTCAAAGTGAAGTAGATAGGGAAGGGGTCGTCGGAATCACCACGTTCCTTTTTTTTTATAGCGAAATACTTGTTTGCTGAGAACTTCGCCAGTTCCTTGATGTCGGTTTCTGAACCTTCATACACCCAGTTGTCATAGTTCTTCGTCTTATATTCGATATGCATGCTTGTAACATCTTCCAATTCTGTTTCGTATGTCTGTGACTTGTTGACCAGAGAAATCAGCCATCTTCTTATATTGAGTGAAGCTTCTGTACTATCAGTGGGGTAATCCAGAGAAAAACCATAGGTCAAACTGAAAGATGTTCTTGCGTTGAAATCTCTACTGAAGCATTTGAGCTCAGGATAAGGCTTGGCAATCAGTTCTTTCAGTCGATCCAGCTGGGACGGATGGGTAAAATCCACCTCTACATGGTTGTACGGTGTACTGAACCAGTAGCGGGTTGAGTCGCTTTCGTTGACAAGACCATATCTCAAATGACAATAATTGAAAATGACATGCTTCTCGTCGTAGATGATTGATCTTTTAGAATCGATTAAGAAGGCAAAGTAATAGGCTCTGCCATTCACTTCGCATAGGCGTTCCTCGCACCATTCGTTGCCGTACTTCGAAAGTATCCAAGAAGGAATATGTAAACTATCTTTCTCGTTGAGGAAAGAAGATAGATTTGTAGAATCGACCTCCGATAAGTCCACCTCGTTGGCTTCGGAAAGATTCTCTAAGAATATTGTATCCCTTTCTTCTCTCTGCTGATTCTTGGCCTCCTTGTCGATGCATTGCTCAAAAAAGAAGGGAATGAAGAGAATGCACAGAAATATCCATAATATATGTTTCATTGTCACGGAGTTTTTTCAATGATACATTTTGATTCATAGAGTATTTGTCTTTTCGTTTCGCTTCCGCAATAGTGCCATTATACTATAAACGAATAAGTGGATTGTCGAGAACAAAGTAAAGATAAACCAGAAAAACCTAATTGTGGCTGCCTCGAACGAATCAATGCCAGGATAGCCATAGTGCAGCTCCTTCATTTCACTATATGTTATTTGTGGCATGAATACTTCTGGCATAATGCTATCAAACCATATTGCTGCAACTAAGAAGGTTGCTGAAAATAGGAATGATAGGGCGACGGAGAAAGCATTGGACTTACCAATGTTGAATGTCGGTAATGACCAACAACAACATTCCTTATCAGACGTAATGAACTGTCTGAAATAAAGAAGCAGGTGCGAGCAGGTAGAAATCAGATATATCCCCCAGAATATCAGTCCATAGATGTCATATTCGCCCAGAGTCCCATCAATTCGCCATCTTGCGTCGTCAGACCCATCACTATATTCTATGTTATACAGTGCCAGCTCGTGGGCAACATGATAGAATAAGTATAGGGACACAAACGCTACAAAGATTTGCCCTACGTAGCCGATTGTCTTAAATGGTGCATCTTTCATAAAAGTCTTCTGTTTATTTTACCTTCTGACCCTTACCATTCAGTACTTCCTTATCGCCATGACTGACATCACAGAGATAGGTGTCAGGACCGATAGCTACAATGTCATCATACTTTGGCAGAGTAATGGCATGACCTTCTGGAGTCATCAGACCTTCCTTTCCGCCAGATGAGTATTTATACAAGTGTGCACGAGCTTTTTTATGCTCTGCGCTGGTGTATCGATTTCCATATCCATCAACGTCATTGTTTATGACCTGATAGGTTTCTTCCTGTTCATATTCCAGATACTCGAAATAGGTGATATAGAAATCATCAATCAGATTGCCTTGCAAGTCGTACTTACGCATGGTGTGGTCCGCCATCGTCACATCAATGACATCATTCCATACGGAAACATGACCATCCAGCATGGGTAGGATAGGGTTGAGGTCTTTATCGATGACGCCTGATTGCTCCCCATTATTGAGAGTCCAATAACCATTGTCCTCATTGTAACAAATGCCAGAATATTCTTCTGGGAGTGCGGTCTCACCCTTGGTATTCATTAATCCGAATTTCTTGCTTTCTTCATCTTTTACAATGCAGTAGCCTCCGCGGAATACGTATCCATCATTCTCCGGATTGTAAGCAAAGGTGCGATCAAAGACCTGGTGGTCATTAGAGTCGATGAACTTGATCCTTCCATTCTCGCAAACGCTGGCAATTCCATCTGAGAAAACCCAAGCATAGTCATACTTAGCGGGGATCTTTATTTCTCCCGTGTAGAGATTAAAGTAACCGCGCTTCTCTCCATTGCTGAAAACTACAAGAGAATCCTTCTCGCCAAGAGGCTTCATTACCCACTCGATATCCTTCAGTATTACTTTGCCCGTGCGGGTATTGATGACCTCTTTGTGCCCCTCCAGATGATCGTGCAGCAGGATGTCAGGACTGAGCCTATGTGTCCAATACTCGCAATTCTTGCCATTGCAGAACATCTGGCTATGCTGCCGATAGAATTCATGACCAAGGACAAAGAGCAAACTGCCGGCTATTCCCAACATAATGATTGTTCCGCAAATGGCGCAGATATGCCATAAGCACTTAGCCAGCTTACCGTCACTCTTGTAGCCGAACAAGCCGAGGAACCACTCGATGGTCTGGCAGATGCCTTTCCATACAACCATAAAAAACAATTTTGCTGATACTTTTTTCATCATAGTAATTTTTAATGTTAGACTTGATCTTTTTCTCTTATAGACAAGCCTATGATGAAAAATCTATCAGCAAAATTGTTTTTTCGAAGAATTATTTTCGGCTGTATTACTATTTTGAAAATGCAAGTTTGAATTTTATTATTTTACAATCTTGAATCCAAGCTTCATGATAAGCTTCAGCGTTTCCTGTGAGGTATTGCGGTCATACTCTTTTTCCACCTCAGTCAGTTCCTCGTATGGCACAAGGCAAGGATGCTTCATCTTTGCATCATTACGCTCCTCTCCATACGTCCAGCCATCTTTCATACGTCCGGCCGACCATACTTCATGCACGTTCTTGGCAATCATTTCAGCCAGTTCATTCAGTTTCTCAGGCAGCACGACATCCTTTGTGTCGATAGGCTGCGGTGTGTAGTTTTGCTTAAGCTCGGTTGGTGAGCTTGTCGAATCCATGTTCTTTTTCATCTGTTTATTCGCTAAATGTCCTGTATGAAAAGAGCGAAAATGTAAATATTATCTATCAATGGCAATAGATTTTTATTCTATCAATCCCAGTTTCTTCAATCCATTTGACAAGTCGGTACCATCGGGATAACCCTTCAGGAAGTCGGGATTGAGCTCCAGCACCTTCTTCCACATCTTCAATGCTTCGTCGTTCTTTCCCTGCATAAGGAGGATTTCTCCTTTTGAATTGTAGAAGTTAACATTATCTGGACGCATGGATATTGCTTTGTCTATGCTCTTGTGAGCATTTGAATAATCAGAATCCTTGCTATATTCGAATGCTTTGCAATTATAGCACTCCGCCAGATAATTTTTTGTTATTTCATCTGATTCATTCATGCTCAAAGTCTCCTGTGCTAGAGTCAATGCTTCGTCAACTTTGCCCTTTGCCAACAATCTCCAAACCTTTCTGTTTTGCAATTCTATTACATTATTATTATAAATATCAGATTGAATAGAATGCAACTCATTAAAAAGCTTCAATGAACTTTCTAAATACTGGTCATATTGTTCTAAATTCATCACATCGCCATATAGCAACATCATGTTCCAGTATGTAGTTGCCAAGGTAGCTCGGTAGGCATCAGGATTCTGGTGGAACATCAGTTTCTTATTCTCCAATGCCAACTTGTGGTATTTCTCGCTGTTTGTATAGTCATGAAGGTGGCGGTATAGAATACCGAGACTATTTTGTGTCATTGTTAGGTCTACTCGATAGGCATCGGGATTCTGTTGGAACAAATTCTCACGGTTTTCCAATGCCAACTTGTGATACTTCTCGCTATTCGCATAATCATGAAGATCACAGTAGAGCAATCCGAGATTATCTTGAGTTGTTGCCAGGTCTGCTCGGTAAGCATCTGGATTTTGAAGGAACAATTGTTCTTTGCTCTCCAATGATAACTTGAAATACTTCTCGCTGTTTGTATAGTCATGAAGGTAATTGTATAAAATTCCAAGATTATTCTGAGTCCCTGCTAAGAGTTCTCGATAGGCATCAGGATTTTGGCGGAACAATTGCTCAAAATTCACTAATGCCAACTTTAAATATTTCTCGCTGCTTGGATAGTCCTGAAAGGATGTATATAAATTGCTGAGGTTACTTTGAACTTTTGCCAAGTTTTCTCGATAGGCATCTGGATTTTGGTGGAACAAATGCTCAACGTTTTCTAATGTCAACTTGAAATACTTCTCGCTGTTTGCAAAGTCATGAAGGGAATAGTATAAATTACCAAGATTATTCTGCGCCCCTGCAATATTTGCTCGGTATGCATCGGGATTTTGGCGGAACAATTGCTCAAAGTTCTCTAATGCCGATTTGCTATACTTTTCGCTTTTAGGATAGTCGCGAAGGTCATTGTATAAATATCCTAGATTATTCTGTGTCATTGCCAAGTGTACTCGGTTGACATCGGGTTCCTGTTGGAATAATTGCCAAAAGTTCTCTAATGCCAACTTGAAATAATACTCGCTGTTTGCAAAGTTCTGGAAGTCTCTGTACAAAAGCCCGAGATTGTTCTGTACTGATGCAATGTTTGTTATATCATTTTGGTTTATGAATGCACGCAGACAAATGAGGTAATACTTCTCACAATCTGAGAATTTTTTTTGCTCATAGCAGAACTGCGCATAACTCCATACTACAGATACTTTTGTAGTATCCAAATCAGCTCTCAACTTTAGGCAATACAAGGCTGAGTCATGCTGAAAAGTTTGTAGGAAAATCTCAGAACGGTGGAGCAGATCCTGCGAGAGGTCTTCGTATGTCTTGGCAGCACCTGCTTCGCTCTGCTCCAACTGGTCACGCGTCTTCTGGTTCGCAGCAACGACATTGTGATATTCCTCCACACGCTTCTCAATGTCACCCTTGCTACGGATCATCGAGTCTGCTTTCTGCAACTCGCCTTTTTCTATGTACATCTGTACTTGTCGATTGAACTCGTCCAGCTGGTCGTAGTCGGTTGAGGCATAATGTTCTGCCATTTCCTTCACAAGTTGTTCGGACTTGGATTGGTTGTCGTACAGTTCTTGCAATCGCTTTTGATATTCTTCCTCTGTCAGCTTGTTCTGCTCCTTAAGAGCCTCTATCTCATCCTCACGTGCCTGCAATTGTGCGGTCAACGTCCTGCGTACCTTGCGTGTTGCTGCATTGATATCCGCCTGTCTCTGTGCCTCATCCTCCAATACGACATAGAACGGATTGCTGGCAGAATACTTAAACGAGCGACGAGTGTATTCCGGATCAGCAAGAGTATAGCCCTTCTTCTCTGCCATGACAAGAGAATAAGCCTTGCCACTTGGCACATTGAACGAGAATCCGCCCTGACTACCGCTGACAAGTGAATTGCCAAAATTCAGCGTAATGGTGGCACCAGACAGTCTCGTGCCCGCCACCAACTGACCATTGACCATACGTCCACGAGTCTTTACTATACCTTGCTGAGTCTGAGCTGGCACATTATATGAAAGGAGAATACTCAATAATACAACTATGTATTTTACTCTAACCATATCTTTCTTTTTTGAAGTAATGATTATTTCGTCTTAGTTTTTTGCGTTTTTTACATTTTCCATGTTTGACCTTACTTTCTGTACAGAAGGATGGTTCTCGCCAAAATATTGCAGCCTGATTTTCAAAGCCTTATCAAAATACGCCAGTGCTTCATCCATTTCGCCAAGAGTATATTTGAAGTATGCGTAGTTATTGTATAAAGTTGCGACGTTTGGATGTTGTTCTCCATATATGCTTTTAATAACTGAAAGCCCCTTTTGATAATACGTCTCTGCGTTTGAATAATCTTTAAGATTTGTATATATCATTGCCATATTATTGTAGATGATTGCGATGTCATGGCGTTGCTCATTTTTTGTGAGAATACTTAGCGCTTTCTGGTTGGTCTCCAAAGCTCTTTGATATTCACATTGTTCTTTTAATACTTCTGCTATATTCATATAAGTTTCAGCCACAGATATATGATTTTCATCATACTCTTTAAGCCTAAGGTTTAATGCTATCGTAAATAAATCAAGAGCTTTTGCATATTGTCCTTGATCATGATATATAAGGCCTATGTTGTTATATAACTCGGCATTTTTTATCGAGTTATCACCATACTTTTTTTTGCTTAAGAATAGTGCCCTATTAAAACATTGTAGAGCCTTCTCATAATTCCTTATATCTCGGTAAACATTACCCATATTGTTCAGACAAGCACATAGTACTGCGTTCTCTTCTCCCGAAATATTTTTCCTTATTTCATAGGACTTCTCTAGGTTCGCAAGGGCATCATTGAATTTGCCTATTGCTCTATATGAACTTCCTAAATTATTATATGTCTCTCCCGTTTTCAAATGGTTTATCCCGTAATATTTCAGTCTTAGATTAAGCGCTTTCTTATAGAGGGGTATTGCCTGAGCATAAGAACCTTTTCCTTGATATAGATACGCTAAGCCATGATAGTATTCTGCTGTGACAACATTATCTTCACCATGTTGCATTATTGAATTCCTTAAAGCTCTATCGTAATAGAAATACGCTTTTGAGAAATCTGACAAATAATTCTGATTGAAGTTTGCTGCATGATACTGCCATTCTATATTCATTGTATCCTTGCTTGCTCGCAATTCCAACCAATAGGCAGCAGAGTCATTTTTGTGTTGCAGTCTGCATAGCTCAAATCTACTATAACAGTCTACAGCGAAGTCTTCAAGTGTCTTCGCTTTCAGTGCTACAGTTTTTTCGTGGTTCTCTTGTCGTTTTGCAATATCTTCTGCGTCTGCTTTTAGAATTTCATCCATTCTATCTAACTCTGCACTACGCTCATCCATATCGCCCTTGGTATTGAGCAGAGAATCTGCACGAGTCAGATCTCCGTTATGGATGAAGAACGTTACTTGACGCTGAAAATCATCCATCTGATCAAAGTCTGTAGTTGAATAGCGCTCGGCCATTTCCGCTATCAGTTTCTCATTATTGTTCTGCTTAGCATATAGTTCTTGAAGCTGCTTGTTATATTCCTGCTGGCTAATCTTTTGTTGTTCTTTTAGTTTTTCCAACTCTGCTTTCTGCTTGTTAAGTTGATCTGTTAACTTTTTACGAATGTGCTCCTCTGCTTCCAGTCGGTCTTCTAGTGTTTGGTCGGGCTTGTCCATGACAATTATAAGAGGATTGGAAGAATACGTATAGCTTTTCCCTAAAAGGTCCTGGTCACAGAGTTGGTATTCATTCTTTTGCACTTTTGACAGATAGAATGATTGAGAAGGGACATTGAAAGAAAATGAACCGTCTTTACTACTTACATACGAGCCTCCATTCTGCACTATGATGCTTGCTCCAGACAGGCGACTGCCACTAATTAGGTCACCCTTCGTATTAATACGTCCACGAGTTTTAACTATACCTTGCTGAGTCTGTGCAGAAGCAACCATACACAGCATGAACAAAAATGATGTCAATAAGTGCTTCATATTCTTCATATTATTAATTCTTAGTTTGTAAGGAGGTATTGATGGTTGTTGGCAATCCTTTCAAAGTATCATTGGCTAATGGGACATCACAATCAACAATATATTTAATGTTTTGTTTTTCTAAAGGAATACTTAATCGGACGCGTCCGTCATTGTCTGATATAGCCTGTATTCCTGCAATTGATGCTCTTACGCCAGGAACACCTTGCTCCTTTTGTGGACTCCAGATAAGAAACTGAATATCGCCATACGGACGAGGATCGCGAGCTATGTTTATGATTACATCTTTCGATATAGTCACGATGGTATCTGTGGTGTGCCAGTTGGGGCAGGTTATTGTTATTCTGTTTTTTCCTCCTAAAGCGCTATGAGGGATATTTGTGAAGAGTGCATTCGCATCTACCGAACGAATGGTATCCGTTTTTGTCTCATTGTCTAAGGTTATAGAGACAACCGCATCCTGTAATGGTGGAAGATTGTCATTATGGACGGAAATCTCGTTGAGGTGAACGCGTACGGCTACAGGTTGGTTATTAATCCATACTCCTATGAGTGCGGCTAATACAACCACTATACCTATCGTCCATGCCATCACCTTCTCCATCATCAGCCTCTTGTGCCTCTGCCAGATGCTGTCGAACTCTACGCCAAGGAGCTTGGTGATGAGCTGGACGTATGCGCGTTCTTTGTTCACCCACGGCCATGGGCTTATTTTCTCATGGATGTTGGCACCGAGAATCTCGGGCAATCCTAGGGTATCAACGATAGGGTTAAAGCACTCCGTGTCTTCATTCCCACTGTGTGGCACGCCATCAACGATGAAGAAATGGATGTTTTTTGTCTTGCCAAGTGAATGGAAATACTCAATCTCTGCACCCACCCACTTTGACTTTGCCGAATTTGGAGAGCAGATGACTATAAGATGGCGCGAAGCCCTTAGGCGCTCCTGTAGCTCCTCCGTCAATCCTCCTGGCTGGATGTCTGTAGGGGCAAAGAACACCGGCTTAAGAGGGGTACGATCCCATCCATGTTCGGAGCATAAGGTCGCTGGCATGCGGTAACCTTCCAGCTTGCGTTGCACACGCTTTCCCCACCCGGTATCCTTCGAGTTGTAGGATATAAATGCGAAATACTTATACATAGCTTATCAATATTCTCCTACCTCCATAAATCCAACAAGTATAGTCGTCTCTGGGACGGTCTCCTTGTGCAATACTAATTTCGAACCTTCCATTCTTAAGAACTCGACGGTTCCTTGTTTGTCCTTTGATACTGCCGATGCTAACGATGCCTGATTTGTGACTGCCTCGTCATTCCTGGTTACAATAATGTCGCCAACCTTATACAGTGGATGTACAGCATCATCCTTGAACGCAAATATCAATAGACCACCAAGGGAGCGTTTGCCATCAGCAACCATCTTGTAAAATGCGCGAAGAGGGGTGATATATGACTTTGAATCAGGGTGCAAGCCTAGGTATTCATCAAGTATTGCGCAAAGGTCTGAATATACTACCGAAGGTTTAATGATCCCTCCTGTTTTGATGCCTTGCATAAGCGCAGCTTCATTATTTTTTACACTTTGGTCGAGCATCTTTGCCATTCGCACTATCTTTCCCCACTGGTATCCATCAGAGTCAGAAGACTTCAGTTGGCAATTGCTTTTCAACTGTTCATATACTTGCAGCACCTTCTGCGTTTCTTCGTCCAGTTCTAACTTCTTCTGCTCCACCAGTTCGCGCTTCATCGACACGCGTTCCTCAGCGATTGCCAGTTTCTCGTTGTCTTTATCATCTTGGTCGTATGACAAACCTAAGTTATCTGCCATTGCAGCGAGAGTATCCAGTCGCTGTGCAAGGTCATAGGTCTCATTATCCATTTGACTGACAGCCTTCTCCATCTTTTGCAACAAATCCTCCATAATCGAATATTCCACACTAGCCAGTCGTTCATATTCCTCTTGTGGCATTGTTAGCGAAACGTTAGGCAGAAGGGTCCATGCTCGGCTTAATTCATTGTGAGGTTTCATGCAATCTTTCGGCAACTTAGTAATCTCTTGGAGGTAAGTATAATACATCATGTTTATCGAATGCTCATAGAACTGAATGTGCTGAGCGACAGTTCTTGTTTCGTAAGGTTTATAGGACTGTGCAGTAATGGCCTCCCTCATCACATTGATCAAAGAATTAAGATCATCAACTTGGCTCTCGACAAACATAGGCACTGCCTGTACATCCTCTTTCTGCGAGCCTTTCAATCCAAGTAGTATTGTTTGCCAATCTGACAATTCTATTGCAGGACGAATACGACCACGTATCTCCTCTGCCGCAGATGCTCTTTGGTCTAACAACGATAGCATATCGGACTCAAGATCTAGCTTGCGGTTTTGGGATGTCGCCGTGTTATAACTACTCAAGAATCCTTCCCACTCTGTTTTCAACTTTTCCTCATAGCTGCGAAGCTCATGACCCAATTCCATACCGATGGCATATTCATTAGCAACTGATGTGCATACAGGAATGGCAATCTGCAACAAAGCGTAATATGCTATCGCAGTAAATGTTGCAAGTGAGGCCACTATGATAGTAAGACTTTTCAATAGTTTGAACCTATGCTTTCTGCTCTTAAGATAACCTGCCAATTTCTGCATTGCGAAGTCAAATGTATCATGACTCGTAGCTGTTATGGATTGATAATCACATAAAGCCTCCATCCCTACAGGCATCATCTTAGGCCACTCAAAACCAGAGAGCATCACAGGAACAATGTTCTTTTCAAGCCTCATGGCATGAACTACCTCCTTGCGAATCCAGTCGTCTTCGTTTGGCGTACCATCTTCGTTCGTGCATCTGTCCAAAGCATTCTCTGGCAACACAATGACATAGTCCTTGCATTGCTCTATCACGTTATAGAGCTGCTCATTAAACTTCCCCGAGCGCAAAGACTCAACATCAAAGAACACAGAATATCCCATGCCCCTCAACTTCTCAGCAATCAAATTGGCCGACTCAAAACCACCTACTCGGCGGTATGATATAAAAATATCGTAACTTTTCATTCTATTTTTTTTACGCTTATTCAACCTCCATCACCCTCCTTCTTCACATTATAATCCGTTCTTCAGGAATTCTCTCAGATGCAGGTGGGTGATGCCATTGTCATCTGCCCGATGGAGGAGGGGAGTCATGGAAATGACGTACTTGGGGTAGTTGTCCTTGATGGCGTGCAGGTTGCCGAATTCACGTTCGTAGGTGGCATCGTCTGCAACGATGAAGGATGCCTGTATGTAGATGCGCTCACCCGCCGACTTTGTGCACACAAAATCAATCTCCCCAGCTTGTAATTGACCCACCGTCACCTCATAGCCTAGACGTATCAGGTGATTGTATATGATGTTCTCGATGACCTTCTCCACATCGCCTTGACGCGAACCTCCGCACAGCGCATTGCGCATGCCGTTGTCCTCGAAGTAGAACTTGTCGTTGCTCTCAAAGAGTCGCTTGCCGTGAATGTCATATCGGTTCACTTTGTGCAGCATATACGACTCACACAAGAACGTGATATAGTTGATGATAGCCGTAGAGGTGATATTCTCTCCCTGCGCCTTCATATACTTGGCTATGCTGTTTGCCGAGATGAGTTTCCCGGCATTATCGGCAAGGAAACGTACAAGATTCTCAAGGAAAGGCACATTGCGAATCTGGTTGCGCATGATGACATCTTTCAGAACGACGGTGTTATATACATCCATCTGATACTCACGTGCGTCCTGTTCGTCGAGACCATAGCGGATCAAGCCTGGAAGTCCACCAAACTGGAGGTATTTAGCCAATGCATCATCGCTGTCCGTAAGGTTGTGGAACACGAGAAACTCTTCGTAACTCAATGCCTGCACATAGATCTCCTTGTATCTGCCACCAATCTTGCTGCTCAGTTCACTGCTGAGCATACTTGAGTTGCTGCCAGTGATGACCAGTTCTACATCAGGCTCCTCGTAATAGCTTCGCACACTACGCTCGAACTCCTCGATGTCCTGTATCTCATCTATGAGGATATAGTTAATCTTGTTCTCGTCACGATGCTCATCGATATATGCATTCAGGTCTTGATATGTTCTGATTCCGTCAAAGGTATGCTTCTCCTTATTTATATAAATAACATTGTGGCTCTCATGGTGCGCAACCTTATCGCGGAAAAGTCGGAGCACAGAGCTTTTTCCCACACGCCTTTGCCCTGTGAGAATGATGATAGTATCTTTGCCCAGATACTTCTCTATTTTGTTTATGTAAGTTTGTCTAGCAATCGTATTCATATCCACTATAATTGAAATTTTCTGCAAAGATAATAAAAATATCTTTTATAGAAGATAAAATCTATAAAAATATTGTTTTTGTAGTGTATAATTTGTAATTCTGCTAGATATTTGTGCGCTTTTTTGCCTTTCTCGCCCCATTTGAAATGCTTTTTCTGCGTAACACATTGTTACGTTACGCGTCGTTGGTAGATAATGTATAGTCGTTTTCTTGTCCTTTTTTTAGTCATCACTTAAGACCGATGCCGGTCATAAGTGATGACCAAGGTCGATCATAAGTGAAGACCCGAAAGGTTTATAGTTTATGGTGTATGGTTTCTGGAATGCGGTAGAGGAAGCGAGCGTCACCACCCATTATACCGCGGAAAGGCAGTGCCATAAGTGCCATCACCTCCTGACGGTCCTCTGGGTAAGGCTCCACCAAGGCCTCATCTGCATATTTGATAAGTAAAGAATTGTCAAAATGAGCCTTATACCACGAGTCCTTAGGAATCTCATCAATTATTATTGGGATTACTGTTTTCCCGTTAGCCTTGGCATATTCTATTTCTCGGCTTTGCCACTGAGAGTTATCTGTATCTTTGCCATAAAAGAACAAAACAACAGAAGCTTCTTCTATGGTATTCAAGGTGATATACGAGAATGCAGCACTCTCAATGCTATCAAGATCAATCCTGCACTTTTCTCCAAGTACCGATTCTATCTGATCCTTAATTTTAAGGACCTTATCTAGATCTACTCGTTTATAGGAGATGAATATGCGTAACATAGGATCCGATTTGGGATTAGGTTATTGTTGTTATTGTTCTCCTTTCTGATCAGTTCTTCCATATTCTCCAGATACTTCAAATTGTCTTGGTCGGCCAGCTTTATATCGGCCATGGTCACTTCTTCCCTTGTGGCATTCCTCCGGATGGAGCAGTTCCATTAGCCTGAGAAGATGTTGCTGATTTTGCCGAAGATATATTTGCTCCAGAAGAAGTAGTTAGTCCTAGCCCGTCATTTAGTTCCTTACCCTCATAACTAAGGATGACATTGGTCAGAGGGTCGGTGAAGGTCTGCACCCAGCCTGTTCCTTTATATGCAGTTATGATGCTATTCCAAGCTGTATCCCAAAATGAAGCCTTACGTTGACGAGCCTTGATGGGTGTCCATTCGGCCTGCCACTTAGCTTTGTCAAACTTCTTAAACTCAGGTATCCCCGCAAATGCAATCTGTGATCCGTTTCCTGATTGGCGAATCATGATCTCTTCATTTTGGTATTTCTCTTTATAGTAATATTGGTCAACAATTCTGCAAGATTCGTTCACATCCATCTCTATGCGATATTGTCCTGTTCCCCAAGTACTAGAATACGATGTTCCATCATTGGTACCAGTAAATGATCGTGGAACAATGAAGCAGTCACCTGTGACACTGACCAGTTTGCTGAATCGAGGATCATTCTTTCTGTAAACAAAGACAGAGTCTTCATTCAACATCGTAGGGTCTATGCGTGCGGTAACGGTAAATTCACCTAGCTGCTGTTCGTTAGTCACCATAATAGCTTCATTTATCCATGATGAATAGATTCGAGCCTTGACTGTTAGGGTAAGATCCTTGCGTTTAGAGAAATCAAAAGGAGTGATAGTCTCTAATGAGTCGTTAGGCAGGCCACAGTATTTGGGATTAAAGATGAGCGAGTCGACATCTACCAAAAACTTAGAATGATTTACGATGCTATTGATGCCAGCAGAGTCTCGTAGCATACTGCAGAATACATAAAACACTTCTTCACCATGGTTGGCATTGTTTACCTCCTCAAGGTAATGATGACAGCCGAATCCCTTGAATTGGATGTTCTGAGGATCCATGGCACCAAGTGACGATGGGGCAGAATAGAAGTCCTTAATTGATGTTTCCGACTTTAGTTTCCTGCTAAGCGTACAATGCGACTGAGCCGCAGCATACCATTTCTTGTCGTCACTTTTTATTGCTTCAACGAGATAGTTGACACCGGTGCTCATCAGGTTTGATGTGGCATTCTGAGTCTTCTGAACAAGAGAAGTGCCGAACCCAGTTGCCAATGCCGCAAGAAACGCACTTTTCTCTCCGCTGTTTTCTGCATCAGCCATCTTGGCAGCATGCTTTGCATTCTGGGTAGCAGTCTTTATCTCCCGATTATTCTTGTCAATTACAGATGGAGTGTCAAGTTCAACCAGAACTTGATACTTGCGACTCATTGAACGGCTCTTTTTGAGAGGGGTTTCAACTGATTGTGCCATGATATTCATAGAGATGATGGCAATCAATAACGTAACTAATGTCTTCATTTTATGATTGTTGATTATATATTACTATCGTTTTATTTCCACACGTCGATAAGAATATAAGGACATGCGTGCTGTGGTTTATCGTATTTGTTGGTAATTGTCAGTGTCATTTCTTTATTATTCAAAGTTCCACCATTGAACATTGATACTACAGATGAAGTAGTAAATGTTTTAGTTAGAAGATCTTTTCGGGCATGATGGAATGCCGTATGGACAGACTCTCCGTCTCCTATATATTTATATAATAAGGTAAAGAAGATTCTTGAAGATTCTACATTTACGCTCCAAAGCGACATAACCAAGCCTTTTACACCTGCACTTTTGAATCCTCGCTCCATACCATAAATGCCATCTGCCGTAATGTAACCTAAACCTGTCTGACATGCGGATGTAGTAACAAGTTCTACATTTTCAAGATTGAGCCTTGCAATCTCGCGAGCAGAAAGAATTCCATCTTTGTTGAAGGCATCAAATTGTTTGTCATGAAGGTGTGTACTTGCATTTGATAATGCCATGACACTCTCTGACAATACATCTTTTGATGAAGAAGCAAGCAACTCATTATATATGGTTTTGTCACCGCTGAAACAACCGTGGGTCGAAATATGCAGAATGGGATATTTACTACAGTTGGTATAGAACTCATGTTCGGTAGCTCTCAGGCTATCCAGATACAAGTCATTAGGGTTGTTGCGGTAATAGATAATGCTGTCGCATTCAAGTTTGGCTCCTTTCATATACCCAAATGAAACACCTTTTTCCTGAAGCATATTGAAAGCCTCTGCATCATTGCCATGGTCCTGATGGTCATCTTCGTCTGTCCAGGAGTCATATACAATACCACCAAGTACAAAGGCTGCTCCGTTCTTTATTTTCGTAGGATCAATCTTGTTGCCATCTGCCAGAACCCTTGTAGATGACAGCCGATAGAGATGCTTGCCTTGCAGTTGTTCAGGCAACATGTATTCTATGGCTAGTTGATGGAGATAACCATCGGCAGAGAAATATACCTTTTGGCTGTTGCCTATAGCAGAAATCAAGTCTTTGGTCCAAATAGCATCGTGTATTACATCGTCCTCATAAATGTCATTCTTGGAGCTCCCATCGGTTGATTTCAACAAGTATTTCAAAGAAAAGATCCAATCGCCAGGACAATAATCTGCCAATTGGTCTGCATTGCACACATGTACAAACTGAGGCTTTCCCGTCTTATTAAGTACCAAGGCTCCGAAGTGCATGGAATCACGCTTCTCGTATTCTACAAATTCCAGAGCACATCCATCGGCAGGCAATGCTTTCTGCACATCTTTCCATGTGTGATTCAATGGCGCTAAGAATTTCTTGCGACGACCATCTGCTGTAATTGTCTGGAGTAGCTTCTTTTCGTAGTCTTCGGCTAATGTGGAGGTATTCCCTTTGAGTGCTAATTCTGCATCTGCCTGTCTGTATTCATTGAGAATTCTTCTTTCATTGGGTTTGCCTTTCTTCTTTCCGTCATATAGAAGGTCTTCGAATGAGCGGGCTGTCTGCAGGAGCATGCCTTTATTATATAATGTAACGTCATACAGGAGTTCTGGATTACGATCTTCGAGCAAATAACAATCAACAATGAACGGACGTTGCAACATCCAGTACTCTTCACGCTGGTCGGCTGTCATTTGCATGAAATTGCTGTTTACAGAGTCTTTGATCGCTTTGAAATATGACTCGTACAAAGCACTTGCATTCAGAATATCGGTATCATATTCTTCGTTTTGAAGCAAAAGAATTTTTGCCCTTCTTCGGTTAAGTTCTGGCAACCGCTTGTCTTTTGGGGAGAGTTTTGATATTAATCCATCAATAGTGCTTAATGCCTGACGGAATGCGTATGTACGAGCCTGACACATTGCTAATGCTGATTGGTATGTAATGTTTAGTGTGCTGTTGCTTGCATTTGAGAAAGATTCTTTTGCGTTGGATCCTGTAGCAAGGCGAGTGCTGCCACTATTGACTGCTTTCTTTATATATTGCAATGCCTCTTCGTAATTACCCTGGAAGTATTCCAATTGTGCCAATTCTGCATACACTTTTGATTTTGCTTGTTCGTCGAAAGCTAAATCATAAAATTCTATTGCGGAATTATAGTCATCACGAGCATCTTCATATAGCAGAGGGTCTTTCGCTCCTCTGACATAATAGTAATCACCTCTAACTTTGAAAAAAGATGCTATCTGCCAATAATAGTCTTTATTCTTACCCATGCCTTTTTCATATCGCTCGTTGATGGCTTCTACATGTTCCGAGCAAATAGCCTTCATCTCCTTTAGCAGATTTACCATATAGGCACATTCGGCTTCGCTAATAAGAATGTTCTGGTAGAAAATGAAATCATTTGTATTAGGAACAGTGGCAGGGGTTAATCCTTTCTGTCTAATATGTTCAACAATGTCTCGATGCAGGACTTTCAGTGAATCGAAAGCAACCATATAATGACCTCGATTGTTGATTCTCTTTGCGTAGTCGAAACGTGCCTGATAATTGCAGGATGAAAATAGTGAGGGCCGCTCTTGTGCATACATCTGCAGAATAGTAGATGCAAGGATGAGCAATATTGTGAGGACTCTTTTCATCTGTTGCCCGAATTATAGGTTATTACTGCAAATGATGCATTCTTAGCGCCTGTATTGGTAATCTCGAATTCGTAATTGCCACGTTTCCCTACTGCTACAGAATAATATGAAATGCCATCTTTGGTCGTATGTGCATTCTGCTCTTCTCCATCTGTTATAAAGACTGCAGAGTATGACTGATCCTTATCGAAAGGGACAATTGCAATTTGTTGAGTTCCCTTGTGTCCTTTGACATTATAAAGAATAGTTTTGCCGGCCTTTGCAGTGAGTTCTATGAACGAGTATTGGAAGTTGGGATCAGCACTATGCTTGAAGCGTCCACCTACATTTACGATACCTTTTTCTCGCTGTGCTATCTCCGCTGCAATATCATTGATCCCAAACATGTCAACTTTATCACCATAGGTGCATTCATTCTCATCAAATTCCAGTTCGTCCATAAGTGTCCATTTGGTATCGTCTTTCAGTTCATCCAATACCTGTGTGCGCATTTTCTGATTGCGCATTGTAGTCGTAAGACGGATGAGTTTTTCCATTTCTGCATTATATTGGGAAGAAGCGGTTTGTGGAATTGCAAGCATTACTATTATGGCTATGCATGACATTATCTCTGGCCAGAAGTTGTATGTTTTCATTCGGATATGCCTATTCTGAGGTTTCTTATATTTCAGATTCTCATTGTTGGATACATATTGTTCTGTCATTGACAGTTCTTTTTCTGCAATTGCAACAATCTCTTTTGCGGCAATCCTGTTGGCTTCCTTGTATTCAAGACATTGTTTTGTCAAAGAACTTAATGATTTTGATGCCTTGGATGCGCTAAACGATGGGAGGGGAGATAATTCACACTGCCCATCTTTGCCCTTTCCTCCGAATGGAATATTCCCTGTGACTAACTCATAGATGCAGGCACCTAAGTCCCAAATATCGGCAGAGGGTGAGCCATTACCATTGCTGTTTCCAAGAATAAAGTCTTTTCCTGAAATGGTTATATTGCTAAGGCTAACTCCTCCATGAGCCTGCTTCGTTTCATGAAGGCATGCCAATTGT
>JAZRXZ010000138.1:0-1504 GCA_045600445.1 Bacteroidales bacterium
AACCTTACCAGGTCTTGACATCCAACTAACGAGGTAGAGATACGTCAGGTGCCCTTCGGGGAAAGTTGAGACAGGTGGTGCATGGTTGTCGTCAGCTCGTGTCGTGAGATGTTGGGTTAAGTCCCGCAACGAGCGCAACCCCTATGATTAGTTGCTACGCAAGAGCACTCTAATCAGACTGCCGTTGACAAAACGGAGGAAGGTGGGGATGACGTCAAATCATCATGCCCTTTATGACCTGGGCTACACACGTACTACAATGGCGATCAACAAAGGGGAGCAAAGCCGCGAGGCAGAGCAAATCCCAAAAAATCGTCTCAGTTCGGATTGTAGGCTGCAACCCGCCTACATGAAGTCGGAATTGCTAGTAATCGCGGATCAGCATGCCGCGGTGAATACGTTCCCGGGCCTTGTACACACCGCCCGTCACACCATGAGAGCCGGTGGCACCCGAAGCCAGTGAGCTAACCGCAAGGAGGCAGCTGTCGAAGGTGAAATTGGTAATTGGGGTGAAGTCGTAACAAGGTAGCCGTATCGGAAGGTGCGGCTGGATCACCTCCTTTCTAAGGAGTCACGCACGGTGCAGAAAGCACGGTGAGGTCTCAAAAGGTCAATACAGATTCTAAATAGTTGTTCAATTCTGAAGGTCCGCACTTGCGGTATACAATACAGGCTCATAGCTCAGGCGGTTAGAGCGCGCGCCTGATAAGCGCGAGGTCGGTGGTTCGAGTCCACTTGGGCCTACCACTCGATTCTCCTGAAGAGAGTTGAGAATACCGCAAAAGGATGTACCTTGAAAACTAAACGACAAAGTAAAGCAAAAGCGAGTAACAAGAAGGCATAAGCGAGAAAACAACGAGCTTAGAGCAATCGAGATACTTGCATAATTCAAAGCTAAGAGAACAAAGCTAACGGTCAAGTTAGAAAGAGCACAAGGAGAATGCCTTGGCACTGGGAGCCGAAGAAGGACGTGACAAGCTGCGAAAAGCCACGGGGAGATGCAAATGATCAGTGATCCGTGGATATCCGAATGGGGAAACCTCTGTACTTAGTAGTACAGATCATATACTGAATCAATAGGTATATGAAGGGAACCGCCTGAACTGAAACATCTAAGTAGGGCGAGGAAGAGAAATCAACCGAGATTGCGCGAGTAGTGGCGAGCGAAAGCGCAAGAGGCCAAACCGAGGGTAGAAATATCTTCGGGGTTTAGGACAACGAACGCCATGTGAAACCTGTAACCGAACAGTCTGGGAAGGCTGATCAGAGAATGTGATAATCATGTAGGTAAAACGGGGGACACGGCAGTTGTATCCAGAGTACCGCCGGACACGTGGAACCCGGTGGGAAGATGGGGGGACCACCCTCCAAGCCTAAATACTACCCAGTGACCGATAGTGGAGCAGTACCGTGAGGGAAAGGTGAAAAGAACCCCGGGAGGGGAGTGAAAAAGAACCTGAAACCTTGTGTTTACAAGCACACAAAGCGATTTAAAGCGCGATGT
>JAZRXZ010000139.1:0-1497 GCA_045600445.1 Bacteroidales bacterium
AAGAGCGTAGATTTCCCTGTCACCGGCGGTGCAGCTCACTGTGATTTCCTTGGAGTTTGCCACCTTGGCATATGCGTCAAGAGCGTCACCACGGAAGACATACACCTGCAAGAGTTTTACTTCAGCTTCGTCCTCTGCTGATATTGAAGTGGATTTCGTGAGCTCTCCTCCGCTGATGCCGACTCTGAGCTGGCAGGGGTCTCCTTCACGGACGGAAGCCTGCTCCTGACCCTGAACGGGTGCGGAAGAATTGAGGTCTTTGTTGCACGCAACGGTGCAGAGTGCAGCGGCCGAAGCCGCCAAAAAGTACAGTACTTTTTTCATAACTTTTTGTTTGTTAAAGAATTAATTGATTTGGGTTTGTATATCATATCGCTCGATTAGAGCCGATATTTCAGGGTCCAGATTGCCTCGGTGGACATAGCTCTGATTCTGTTGGCAGGCTTGCAGGTAGCACTTAACGGCTTCCTGGTCTCTGCCTTTCCGGGCATAGAGTATCGCCAGCATATAGTTGACCTTGTCGCTGCGTTCGAGGCTTTCGAGTATTGCCAGAGCACTGGCATCATATCCCATTGCACAGAAAGCAATGGCAGCGTTGTAGTCGTTGTAAGGTCTCAGAATTGTGATTGCGGTTTCATAGTCCCTGTCCTTGATTGCCTGCACCCCGGCCATATAATTCTCATCGATGACCGTAGTGTGGACGGTGTCCTTCACCATCCCTTTCCGATGCAGGTGGAAGTCGAACTTGACTGTCCTGAGTCTGGGGTACAGATGCTCTCGCAGATACCTGTAGTATTTGGTCTTCTGCAGGCGTTGTTCACGCTCATCAAGACTCTCTATCTCGCAGATATCGATGTATTCCCGTTTCTGGTCGAAAGTCAAAGAGTCATCTTCTGCTATGAGAATATCCAGCATTGTCCAGTTTTCGTTGGCATTCTTTGCTATGAACTTGATATCCACGGGATGTTCTTCCGGTGCGGGACCGCCGTCAAAGTAATATGACAGCCCCTTTTCGGCATTGAGGGAATCCCTGTATGACTTGACGAACCTGTCGAAATACCGGCATACGGCCTCACTGCGTTTCTGGGTAAGGGCTGTGTTGTATTTGACGCTGCCTTCCGGAGAACTGGATGCTGTCACCACTATGGAATCGAGGTCGAAAGTCTCGTTCTGTACCAGCGACTCCAGGTTCTCCTTGATGCGTCCCATCTCCTCACGGTTGTAGCCCAACTCTTCGTCGATGGCCGCATCTGCGACCTTGAAGGCCACATAGCAGGCAGTGCTGGCATCAACCCTGCGCTCGATGATTTTTGTCATATAGCGTTCCGTAGGATCTACGAAGGCGGACAGGCTGCTGATGTAGAAAGTCAGAGGCTCTGTTTCGGGAATAGTGTAAAGTAATGTGCTCTGCTGATAAATCTCTCCACCCAGCAGTATGTCCACCTTACGTAGTTTGGGACGCGTGTTTATTGTCTGAACGTAGTTGTATATGAAGTC
>JAZRXZ010000140.1:0-9652 GCA_045600445.1 Bacteroidales bacterium
CAAGGAGGACGTTGCGATACTTACCGGTCTCCATGCCACCCTTATTCCAAGGAGTGAGTGGCATCTTCGAACCCAAAGTCATCCAGTCGATCTCTACGCCGGTTACCTTACCGCTGTTGGTCATGGTGATGTCGTAAACGCCAGGAGCCACAACAGGAACGTCGAGGCAGATTACCTCCCAACCGTTGGTCTTGTTGACCTTGAGGTTAGCGTTGATCTTTGGCAAAGCTACTGACTGCATCACTGGCTGGAGCTGAAGCTTGAGATCTGCACCCTTAGCAGCACGAACGCGGAGCCATACCTTAGTAGCAGGAGCGTTCTTTACCTCAGCCTTCTCATAGCGTACCCAAGCCTGTGGATCGAGAGCGATCTTCCAGCCGTTGAAACGGAGAGTGGTGTCGGCCTTGGTCTCCTCAGCGCTGTTTGCCCAGTCGATGCTGGCACCCTTGGCGCTGATAGCGCTGTAGCGGTCAAGCTGGATCTTCTCAGCAGCATCAGAGATACCTACACCGCGGAGGGTTGGGATCACCTGTTTGATGGTACCATCCTCGTTGAATGAGAGGCTATCTACGCGAACACTGCGGCTCTTATCGAAGTTAGGAGAATAGTCATTGTGATGATAGAAGAGATACCACTGACCCTTAAACTCTACGATCGAGTGATGATTGGTCCAGCAGTGGGTAGGCGACTCTTCCATGATCAGTCCTTTATACTCATACGGTCCCATCGGATTATCGCTCATGGCATAAACCAGCGCCTCGGTAGGGTTGTCGAGGACCTCACCCTTCTCATTCTTATCACCAGCCTTGTAGCGAACCCAAGGATATGTAAGGTAGTACTTACCATTACGCTCGAAAGCAAATGGGCCCTCCTGGAGACCTGCCTGAGGCAGATCCTTAGACAGATTGACACCGACAGACTTCATTTCCATCTCACCGAACTTGCGGATCTCCACAGGATTGTCCTCAGCGAGCTCCAGCAGATTGTTCTTCATCTTAGCGACATGGAGGCCACCTGCACCCCAGAAGATATAGTTCTCTCCATTAGAACACTGTAGCACACAAGGATCGATGCCACCGATACCCTCAATCTTATTCGGCTCAGCCTTGAATGGGCCATAAGGATTGTCTGAGATGGCCACACCTACGCCGAAGCCACCGCCACGCTGGCCTTCTACAGGCTTTGGAGCATCAGGGAAATAGAAATAATACTTGCCGTTAGGTCCCTGCACACAGTCAGGAGCCCACATCGAGTAAGCTGTAGGATTGCCCCAAGGGACATCCTTCTGATCAAGGATCATGCCATGGTCTGTCCAGTGTACAAGGTCCGCACTAGAGTAGACATGATAGTCGGCCATGCAGAACCAGTCCTGACGAGCGTCAGGATGCTCTGATGGAGTAATATCGTGCGATGGATAGACATACACACGGTCTCCGAAGACGCGTGCAGTAGGGTCGGCTGAGAAGTTTCCGCCGACAAACGGATTCTGAGCCTGCACCAGAGTACATCCTGCAGCCATAAAGGCTGTAAGGACGAGGGGGAATTGTAACTTCATCGTTTTTCGATAGATTTATATTGGTAATGTATTTTGCGTATGTGAGTAGTCAAGGTTTGTCTACATAGATTTATAGTCCTTCAAATTCACGATCACACTCGAAGTCAATTTCCTTGCACTGAGTGTAGATTGAAGGACAGTTGCTAACCTTATAAACGTCGCAACCCTTCTGCTTCACAACCTCCACGCTGCGCCAATGAGAATCGAAGCCATCACTATAGACTTCCAGAAACTTCACGACACCTCGCAAAGATTGAGATCGCTCATCTTGACGTGTCTGGCTAGGGCGGACACGGATAGTATAAGGCTTGGTCGGATTATATCCATTATCTGGATCAGCTCCCTTAAAGAACGCTGCAGCCTGGTATGGACGGCAATAGCTGTCATCGCTTTCTTTTACGATTTCCTTAACACGTCGGAACATCGAACCAAAATTGACATCACAATTGGCCATTCTGATGCATTCCTCGCCTACCGCCGGGTCTTTACGATACATCTCCATTGAGATGATTACCATCATGACAGCGCCTTCTGGAGTCTGTGCAACTTCCGACTGCATTGCCTCAAATTCCTCTGCTGTCTGTGGCATTGCCTCCACACTTACAGATTTCTCACTAGCCTTGGACACAGCTTTTGAGATGCCTTTTTGCAGACCTTTCTCAAGAGAAGATTTCGAGGTACTTCTATTTAGAAGGCCTTTTAAGCCCTGAGCTGACAACGACTCAGATTGGCAGAACATAACAGCGAATACTGCAATGATTGTAATCAGATATTTACGCATGACGTTATATTAATTAATGGTTACTAAATACTAGCAATAAAAGTCTTATGATATGGGAGTGCAAATATCCTTATATTTTACAACATTTCCAAATTTTGGTGACAAAAAGAAATAAAGCTCAAGGAAACAAGGCTGATTAGGTGATTTTTTATAAGTTTTAGAAACGAAAATGCGTAATCTAAATAAAAATAATTATCTTTGCAGAGCATTATGATGAACAAAACTATCCTCATTTATATATTGCTGTGTGCATTATCTGCTTGCCAGATAACTCAGCCAGAAGTTCCAGAGGCGGCCAACGCCATCTACTACTGGCGCTCCGAACTGACGCTCAATGAGGAAGAACAGGCATTTCTCAAGGACCATGACATCACGAAGGTCTATCTGCATCTCTTCGACGTGGTTCGCAAGAACGGACACCTCCAGCCTCAGACGACGCTTGTCGTGACCGATACTTTCCCACAAGGGACCGACATCATCCCCATCGTCTTCATGACGCCTGATGTACTCAAGGACACGACCGACGTCAGCCAGCTGCCTCACCTCATTGCACAACGTGTCAGGCAGATGATGGAGCAGAACGGGATGAAGTCTCCTAAAGAATTACAGATCGATTTCGACTGGACCAAGCGCAATGCAAAGACCTATTTCCAGTTCCTGGAGCAACTCAAGACAGCTATCCAGCAGGAAGGCATGCAGCGTCTCTCCGCTACCATCCGACTGCATCAGCTGAGCATGATCGCTCCGCCGGTCGACTATGGTGCACTGATGGTCTACAACGTCGGTGACCTACAGAATCCTGACGAGCAATGCAGCATCCTCACGACCGAGGCCGTCCGTCCTTATCTGAAGCATCTGGCCGACTATCCCCTACCCCTCTGTGCCGCCCTGCCGGTATACAGCTGGAATATTCTCTTCCACGACCAGCAGTTCCGCTGCATCCTCCGTGGCATAGAGCTCAGCGATACCACCAGCTTCATCCAGCTCGACGACTCGCACTATCAGGCCCTCCGCTACCAGATCATTCCACCGAATGCAGTGACCAGCTACAGCGACGGCCGCGTCTATCCAAGTGACATTGTGCGCCACGAGTTCGTCCCAGCAGAGACGCTACAAGAAGTGCATACCTTGCTGCACAAGCACCGTCCTGGCATCACCGGCCAGACCATACTCTATCATCTTGACAATAATCAACTCAAAGCATATCGATATGAAGACATCCAGAAGCTTTATTCTGACCGCTAGTCTCCTTATGGCAGCACTCTGGCCGAGCCAGGCATGTATCGACTACGTGGATCCCTCGCATCTCAACTTGTTTTACTGCGCGCCAGACATGCCAGACATCGATGCCAAGCGCCTCGACGAGTCTGTCCAGTTCTGGAGCAAATATCTTGGAGTCAAGGCCGATCAGGACTTTGCCAATGACGTTAAGAACATCTATGAGTACCAGCTTGACGAGGAGGAAGAGGGCAACCTCTTCATCACCACGCTTCGCAAGCAAGGCAAGACCGATGCACTCCAGCTCGTCAAGCTCAACTTTGAGCTCAATCAGTTGACCGGATCGTCTGACAACTGGTACTATCGCAAGGCCACCCCTGCAGAATATAACGCGCTACTCTCGAAGATCGACGCTCTGCGCCTCACAGGAGACCTCTCCCGTCGCAAGACCTTCCTCAAGATGCGCTGTCTCTTCGCACTCAAGGACTACGACGCTTGCATGCGCCTCTGGGAAATGTTTGCCTCGAAGTGGGAAGACTCTCCTCTCAAACAGCGCGCATACGGTTATGTAGCAGGCATCTACTTCCGCAAAGGACAGTTCGAGAAAGCGATGCAGATCTACTTCGAGCAAGGCGATGCTGGCAGTATCCGTATGTGTGTCAACCGCATCCTACAGAACTCGACCATCGAGCAGGAATATGAGAAGGACCCTAACGCTCCGATCCTCGCACACTTCCTCGAGGACTATGCCAACTACTTCTATCACTCTACGTTCGATGAATACTGGAAGAGTGAGGAGAAGGACAATCCGATCTGGAGTGCCGTCAACCGTCAGCGCGAAAAGATGCTGAAACTGGCCGACCGCGTCATCCAGGAAGGCAAGACTGACGATCCTCAGATGTGGCAAGCGTTCATCGGATTCGTACAACTAGCTTATGGCGACAATGACCAGGCCTATCAGAGTCTGGACAAGGCCGAACACATGAAGAAAGGTATCATGGCTGAGCGTATCGGCATCTACAAGCTTGCGGCATCGCTCAAGGCAAGCCAGAAACCTGCTGACTTTGAAGACTATGTCGGTCGCACGCTCGCTTATTATTTTGCTGCACAATATAATAGCTCATATAGCGAGGCCACACGTAATATCATCTATTCAGCCTTCAGCTACGAAATCACCAACCGCCTCAACGAATACCTCGAGACCAATAAGCCAGCATACATGCAACTGCTCGGCAAACTGGCATTCTCTACCCCAAGGCGTATCTTCGAATTCGACTATAACAACTACAAGTCAGATGACATTATCCCGATTCTTGCACTCGTCAAGGATGGCACGTCTGATGTCCTCACCAAAACCTTGCTCGATGAGTGCGGCATCAAAGTAGATGCATGCAATGAGTACATCGGCACTCTCCTGATGTGCGAAGGCAAGTTCCAGGAAGCAGAGCCTTATCTGGCCAATGTCGGCCAGTCCTATATCTGGGACCTCAGCATCGAGCCTTATCTCTTCATGCGCGAACTTCCTGAGCAGGTCTTTGTCCGCAAGAACATGGCTGAATACTATGACATGGAGCACGTCAATGGCAATCCGAAGCTCAAGTTCTGCCGTCAGCTTATCGATCTCCAGCAGCAGGTACAGGATGGCAAGAAGGACGAGAAAGCGCGCGCTGCTATCCAATTGGCCAACCTGCTCTTCCAAGGCTCTCCTGCCGGTGACCTCTGGGCCATGAGCCAGTACAGCTGGTCGCAGTGGGGACCAGTATTCAATCAGTTCGATGTCATGGCAGTTGACCTCCTACACACCGCCATCGCTTCTACAAAAGACTACGACCTCCTCTGCCAAGCCTACTTCGGCCTCGCGGCTATTCCTATCGGCAACTATCAGATCTCTACCATTGCCAACACTGGCATCTTCTATGCAGAGGAGCCAGAGCAGCTCGAGACCTACAAGACCAACATTGAAGGCTACCGCTGGCTCATCAAACAGAAAGATCGCAGTCACTCTATCTACCAGTCTTGCGACTGGCTGAAGCTCTACGGTCCAGAAGTACTTGACTAAAAGCCATCTTACAAATAGTAACGGACGTCCTGCATGCAAGACGTCCGTTCTTTGTTGCAGGAAGGGACGCCTTGCTTGCAAGTTGTCCATTCTTGCTTGCAGGAAGGGATCGCACGAATCACAACGAGCACTTCTTACATGTGGGAAGGGATCACACGAATCTCGGCGAACACTTCTTGCATGTGGGAAGGGATCACACGAATCACTGCGAACACTTCTTACATGCGGGAAGGGATCGCACGAATCACAACGAGCACTTCTTAAACATAAAATATCACCACCCAAGGTTCTGGGAAGGAATCCTTGGGTGGTGATCGTATTTATTCAGTAAAACTGAAGAATTCGGATTAGTTGAAGAAGTACTTCAAACCGATCTGCATCTTCCAGCAGTGGCCGAAGCTCTTATCTACTACGAAGCTATCCTTCATGTACTCACCGTTAACCTTGTTCATAGAATAGGTAGGAACACCTGACTCGTTTGTACTCTCAAACTTGAGAGGAGAGAGGGTGTAAGTGGTGTTGCCAGTATACTTCTGAACACCCCAGTGAGAGTTGAGGAGGTTACCAACGTTAACGATATCGAAGCTAAGCTGGAACTTGTGCTCCTGCTTACCAGTCTTGAAGCAGAAGTCCTCAGTGAGACGGAAGTCGAAGCGGTTGACCCAAGGTGCACGGTCAGCGTAAGCCTCAGCGTACTCACCCTTGTGATTCTTGAGGTAGTCATCCTGCTCGATGAATGCCCAGAATGCCTTGCGCTGAGCACCATCAGCATCGTTCTTGAAGATGATCTCGTTGTCGTTAGCTGGGATGTACATCAAGTCGTTGGTGTAGCCATCACCATTCATATCATTGCTATACATTACCGAGTTACCAGATGCGCTATAACCCTGATAGAAGAGGTTGAGGCTGGTGCCACGGAGAAGCTTGTTGTGTGAGAATGGGATGAACCAGTTAACAGAACCGATGAGCTTGTTAGGAGTTACATACTGTGAACGCTGGAGGCTCAAGTTGTTAGGGCCATCAACTACATAGGTACCCTGCCAAGTAGAGATTGGGTCAGAACCTGGCATACCAGAAAGCTCGCGTGACTCGGTGTGAGTATAAGCGATCATGAGGTCGAGATCCTTAACTGGCTGCATGTTAGCAGTCAAGTTGAGGGTGTAACCATAACCCTTAGTGGTGTTATCGAGCATAACAGCATCAGCCTTGCCAGTGTAGTACTTGTCTGCAGCGAACTTAGGACGGTTGTCTGCGCCGCTGAACTTCTCAGTAGGATTCTTGAGGTTGATGTTCTCAATATATACAGCAGAGATGTTCTTGGTGAACATAGCCTCAGCAGTTACTGAGAATGGGAACGAGGTTGGAAGGTTGTAGTCAGCAGCTACAGAAGTCTTCCAAACCTGTGGCATCTTGAAGTCAGAAACGACACCAGAGATCTTGTTGCTAGCTACGTGCTTGTCATCAGTGAGCTGAGTTGGGAGACCAAGAGCGCTGATCATATCGTCAACCTTGGTAAGGAACTTGCCACCAGAAACGAGCTTCTCGAGGTCTGAACCCTTGATGTTAGTAACGTTGTTCTGCACCATGTTAGCATTGGTAGGCATGTTGGTGAAGAATACGAGTGGGAGACGGCCAGCGAAGAGACCTGTACCACCACGGAGCTTGAATGAGTTGTCACCAAATACGTCCCAAGAGAAACCTACACGTGGAGAAATCTGGATGTTGTTGTTTGGCCATTCGCCAGTATCAACCTTCTGACCATTGAAATCAAGCGCGTAGATAGCCTTGTTGCGAGCGATGTCTGAGTTATCGAACATCATATCGTCGAAGCGGACACCATAGGTGAGCTTGAAGTTCTTGTTAATGGTCCACTCGTCCTGGAGGTACCAGCCAAGCTGGTTGAAGGTAACCTGAGCGTTAGGATCAGAAACACCGTTGAAACCATAGGTAAGAGCTGCACCTTCTGGCTTGCAGTCGATGAAGTTCTGGAGAGAAGCGAAGCGATAGTAACCGGTACCGTTACGCATGTAAGCGTTGTTAGCGTACTGGTGCTCATAGCTGAGACCTACGAGGATACGGTGATCACCCATAGAGATCTTAGCCTCATCCTTGATGTTGAAGATGTTGTTCTTTACAGCATTATTATAGGTAAAGAGCTCATAACCAGCAGCCATGTAGTGATGATTGTTACCATCCATGATGTCGATGAATGGGAAGATATCAGAGTTGGTACCACGGATATCCTGGATGTCAGAATAGGTAGCGAGCAACTGGTTAGAAACCTTATTACCGAAGCGGCTGTTGAGGTCAAGTGACCAAGACTGCACCTTATTGTCCATTGAGTACATAGCGTTAGCGAAAGCCATAGAGGTCTCGCCTACACGGTTAGTGGTACGGTCACGGGTACCTGCATCAGCAGAGTTACCGTTAGGAGCATTCCACTGAGTGTTCTTGGTGTAGTTGTAACGGAAAGCCAAGTGGTGATCGTTGGTGATGTTCCAGTCCAAACGAGCGAGGAAACGGGTGTTACCATCCTCTGATGGGAAGTTGGTAGCAGAACCTGGATCATAACCATACTTGGTCTGAAGGATGTTGCTTACGGTGTTCATGTCCTCGAGAGTACAAGCAGACTCCTTACCAGAACCGTTAGAGCCCTTAGCATGGTACTTGATAGCAGAACCTGGAGCAATCTCCTTCTCGAAGTTAGCGAAGAAGAACAACTTATCCTTGAGGATTGGACCACCGAGGGTGAAACCATAGGTGGTGAGACGGCTGTCAGCACGAACGCCGAGGTCCTCACCGTTGATGCGGTTACCGTGGAGCTGCTGGTCAGTATAATATACGTAAGCAGTTCCCTTGAACTTGTTGGTACCTGACTTGGTAACAGCATTGATACCACCACCGATGAAGTTGGTCTGACGTACGTCGTATGGAGCTACAACAACCTGAACCTCATCGATAGCGTCGAGAGAAACAGGATTGCCACCACCAGGGAGGTTAGAGCTAAGACCAAAGTTGTTGTTGAAGTTAGCACCATCGATGGTGAAGTTGGTAGAACGACCGTCACCACCTGCGAAGCTATTGCTGCCACCTGCGTATGGAGAGAGGCGAGCAATATCAGAAATAGAACGTGAGACGGTAGGCATCTGAGAGAGAGCCTTGTTGTTGATGTTGATAGCAGCACCAGTCTTCTGACCAGCGAACTTGCTAGCAGTACCTACAACGATAACCTCCTCGAGCTGATCTGCAGATGAGTTGAGCTCAACGTTGAGGTTGAAGTTCTCACCGAGGACGAGGGTCACATCGTTGTAGACCTTGGTCTGATAACCGATGTAAGATACCTTGATGGTGTAAGGGCCACCGACGCGCATACCTTCGATAGAGAAGTTACCTGCAGCGTTGGTAACGATACCATAAGTAGTTCCTGAAGGCTCGTGAATAGCCTGAACGGTAGCACCGATGAGCTCACCCTCAGCATCAAGAACCTTACCAGACATTGATGAGGTGGTAACCTGCGCCATAAGCATGACACAAGATACAAGAGCCATCACCAAACTAAGCAATGATTTCTTCATTTGTTGATTTGTTAAAAAAATAATGTATATTGATTTGAATTAATAACACTGAATACCTTATAGACTTGGGGCGAATAAAGGAACAAGACCCCGCATCATTTTCTCTTTTACTACGTAAATGCGCTGCAAAGATAACGAATAAAAAACAATTTTAACAATAGTCATTTCTAATATTGCAGATTTTAACAAATATACGATGATAAATTGTTAAATTTCACAGTCTACCTTACAATTTCCGAGTGCAAAGATAGATAAAACTTATAACAAAATGGTTTCAAATCGTTTACAAATTTATGAAAATCTTTCGACAAGCAAATGCATATACAATCGAGTAGGAGGTAAACGCTAGTCGTAGGCGTTTATCTCCTACTTTCACGTTTACCGACCTCTCACACCACCGTACGTGCCGTTCGGCATACGGCGGTTCCTTATTATTGCACGCGGACTATTAAACGATGATAGTC
>JAZRXZ010000141.1:0-1772 GCA_045600445.1 Bacteroidales bacterium
TTAACATCAATATTAACCAGTAACACAAGTAAACTATGTTACGAATCAAACAAATCCTGCAATTGCTGATGGGAGGAGTATCGCAGAGACGGATATGCTCCGATGTCCATTGCAGCAAGCGCATGGTGTCCGCAGTCAACAAGACTGCCATGGACACAGGTCGTGGCTTCGAAGAGTTGCTATTACTCCCGGATGCCGAGTTCAAGTCTATCTTCATGCCAGAGGACAGCCCTCTGTCAGAAGATGCCCGCAAGGCGGCATTGGAGCGCCTGATGCCTGAGATTATGAAACGTCTCAGCCGCAAGCATGCCCACATGCAGTTCGTCTATGAGGACTACTACAGGAAGGAGTGTCCTGATGGTTATGGCTACACGCAGTTCTGCAAGTATGTAGGAGAGTATCGCGACAAGCACGATGTCTCTTACCGTAACATTTATGAGCCGGGTGAACAGATGCAGATAGACTTCGCCGGCGATCCACTTTACATCAAGGATTATCGTACGAAACAGCCACAGAAACTGACTGTACTCGTATGTGTGATGCCTTACAGTAATCTCCCGTTCATGATGGCTCTGCCAAAGGCTACCACAGACTGGTTCTTCCATGGTCTGAACAAAGCACTGGAGTTCATGGGAGCATTGCCAAAGGAGGCTAAGAGCGACAACATGAGTCAGTGGGTGGCTAAATCCGACCGTTACAGCCTTACCTTCTCTGAGGCAAGCGTAGAGTGGGCACTTTATTACGGCATAGAGCCTACAGCATGCAGGGTACGCAAGCCACGCGACAAGGGACCTGTCGAGGGTGCAGTAAACCACCTCTACAACTACGTCTATGCTCGTATTGAGGGAGAGACGTACTACAGTCTCAGTGCAATAAACTCTCGCATATGGGAGCTTCTCGACGAGTATTGCTCGCTGCCATACAAGGGTAGCACTCGATGGGAGATCTTCAACAAGTACGAGAAGCCAAACATGCGTCCATTACCGGATGCCATGTATCGTTTCCGCTTGCGCAAGGAGGTGAAACTTGGCTCCACATATCACATCTGCATAGGTTCTGAGCATCACTTCTACAGTGCTCCGCATACATATATCGGCCAGAAGCTCAAGGTCTTGTGGGATGCTGAGTTTGTAGAAATATACTTCGGAGACCAGCTCTTGTTCTGTCATGACCGCAGCATGGTGGCATACGGTTACTCAACCGAGAAGATACACATGCCTGAGAGTCACAAGGCATACGAGCACAGCAAGGAGATGAATGCAGCCAAGCTCATTGACTGGGGCACATCCATCGGACCTTCTGTCAGATGGGCAATAGAAAGCGTACTCCGAAGCGCCACATTCCCTCAGCAAGCCTATGGACGATGTACTGGCATACTGTCACTTGCAAGGACTTACAGTCGCTCAAGATTGGAAACGGCTTGCAGTATGTTGATGGAGCAGAGTGCCAATGTGACGTATTCTGCACTTCGCAACATACTCAAAAACAACCGTGACCTGGTTGAGGAAGGGGATGGCACAATCTCTCGCATACCTTACAATGAGAAAGTACGTGGCGCATCCAACTATACATCAATCCCTAAGGACGGAAAGGAGGTAGAAGATGGACAGTAAGATTTTGACCGAACAGCTCAGGTCGCTCAAACTACCTGGTATGGCAGAAGCCGTTGGGGATATGCTGCTGATGCCATCACATCTGCGCCCAAGTCTGGAAGCTGCCGTTTCCAAGATGATAGAGACTGAGATTGCCGCGCGTGACGAGAGTCGTACTGC
>JAZRXZ010000142.1:0-4216 GCA_045600445.1 Bacteroidales bacterium
TTTGCCAGATACCAGAGAGGTCCTGGAGGTGAGCTTCAGAAGAAGGCTCATCATCTGTGCTGGCAACTGAATCAGTCAGATCCTGACGATATGCAGAAGCGTACTGCCTTGATCAAGGATCTTGTGGGAACTTATCCTGAGAATGGTTTTGTACTCATTCAGCCGCCATTCAATTGCGATTATGGATTCAACATCCATTTCCATGGCTTTGCTCTGCTTAACTACGGTTGTTCGATACTCGACACCTCTCCCGTTCACATCGGTCATGGAGTATTCATTGCTCCAGGCGTATGTATCAGTTGTGCCGGTCATGCGCTCGATCCGCAGCAACGCATAGAAGGGCTGAGCACCTCCGATCCTATCACTATCAAAGACAAGGTATGGATTGGTGCCAATGCGACCATCTGTGCCGGTGTGACCATTGGCGAAGGTAGTGTGATCGGTGCAGGAAGTGTGGTGACGCATGACATTCCTGCTGGCGTAGTGGCTGCTGGTGTCCCTTGCAAGGTTATCAGACAACTGACTGACAAGGATGTAATTCCCGAGAATGAAATCAATGATTAAGCAATGCCGAGTGATATCTTTAATAACCTGACCGACAAACTGGTTGGCCAGACGTTTGCAGACATCGATAATCTGAAAGAAGATTATGAGATGGCTAAGATCGCTGCTCTGCATCATAGCAGGGCAGAGAATGCCATTGCCGTCTTGAGCAACATCCATGATGCCAGTAGTTTCATTGTCTATGGACGGTTGGGTAAACACTTAGGATTGTCTTCCGAAAAGGACGGTCAGGAAGTACCATCCATTTGGGAGAAAGAACTCATCAAGAGATTTCATGAAGATGACATCGTGGAGAAGCTTGCTTGGGAATTGCAGTTCATTACCTTTGTGAAGTCGCTTCCCGATGACTATCGACAGAATTACTACCTACAGCATGTGCTTAGGATGAAAGATGCGAAAGACCAATACATTTATGTCACGCATCGCATCTACTATCTGCGTTACGACAACAGCGGCAACGTCTTGCTGGCACTCTGTCTCTACACCATCGCCACACCAGAGCAGCATCAGGTGGGAATCATCAACTCACTCACCGGTGAAAAGGTGAAAGAGGTTTCAAGAGAAATTAACATGCTCCTTTCCGACCGTGAAAAAGAGGTTCTGAGTATGATCGGTGAAGGCAAAGCCAGCAAGGAGATTGCCGACAAACTATGCATCAGCACACATACGGTCAATGGTCACAGGCAGAACATTCTGAAGAAGATGGGTGCCAGTAATTCAACGGAAGCATACAATGTAGCGCGTAAATTAGGCATCATCTGACCATAAAACAGTGATTTTTCACTATTGCGCGAATTTCAGAAAAGCCGTACCTTTGCAGCGCAAAATTGTAATACATCTGAAATATGAAAAAGACTATTCTGGCTGCTCTTGTAGCAGTATTCTCAATGACCTCTCAGGCACAGAGCCTGGAGAAAATGCAGTGGTTCAACGAACCTGAGTCTTACACAATTAAGGGCGGTACGCTTGAGATGGACGTACCGGGTCAAACTGACTACTGGCGCATTGCACACTATGGATTCACCGTCGATGACGGACCTTTCCTCTATGCCACCTATGGAGGTGAATTTGAGGCAAAAATCAAAGTCAGCGGCGACTACAAAGTGCGATTCGATCAGGCGGGTATGATGATTCGTCAGGATCATGAGAACTATGTAAAGTTCGGCATCGAGTTTGTCGATGGCAAGTTCAATATCTCGACCGTCGTTACTCATCACACCTCCGACTGGAGCGTTATCCAGCTTGAGAATCCTATCCCTTACCTTTGGCTCAAGGCCGTACGCCGACTGGATGCCATCGAGATCTACTATAGCTTCGACGATAAGGAATACACTATGATGCGTACCCTCTGGATGCAGGACAACTGTCCGCTGCAGGTAGGTCCTGTTGCTGCTTGTCCTGACGGTCAGGGTTTCAAGGCTCGTTTCTCTGACTTCAAGGTGAAGCATCTGCCAGATCAGCGCCGTGTAGAGTGGCTCAAGAATAATCAGTAAAACAAGGTGGAATGACTGAATTTGAAAAAATGCGCAACCAGGAGTTCTATGACTTCACTGACGCAAAGGTGACCGAAAGCATCATTCATGCCAATCGCCTTTGCGCCAAGTTACAGACACTCACGGTCTTTGATGACAACTATCGCTCAGTCATCGAAGAACTGATTCCTGGCATTCCAGCAACATCGTGCATCAATCCGCCCTTCCATTGTGACCATGGTCATGGTATCAAATTGGGTGAAGGCGTCTTTGTGAACTATGGCGGCACGATGCTCGATGGTGGCCTTATCACTATTGGCAACCGAACCAAGATTGGCCCTAACTGCCAGTTGGTCACACCCAATCATCCTATAGATTACATGGACAGACGTAACCCTATCGAGCGATGTAAGCCAATAACCATTGGCGAAGATTGTTGGTTAGGCACTGGTGTCATTGTCTGTCCTGGAGTAACCATCGGTGATCGCTGCATCATTGGCGCAGGTAGCGTTGTTGTTAAGGACATTCCTTCAGACAGCATGGCGGTAGGCAATCCTGCCAGAGTCATCAAATCTCTGGAAACTGCAAAGTAACTCGGTGTTTTAAGAGCTGATGGTTATATCCTAACCTCCAGTAGATCATTGATATCTGACAGATAGTTTCCGCTCTTGTTCTCGCATTTCACATGCCAGGGGCTTTCCTTGAAGCCTTCCACTGCCAGACGAATACATTTCGGACCGTATTTTCCATTGATCCGACCGATTACACCCATGAGTTCGGCTCTGTCCTGACGGTTCGGGACAGGGTCGAACAGTTGTAATTGCAGAGGGGTGGCAGGACGGATGTCGCTCAGTATCACACCCGATCGCTTATAGTGAATCCCCGGCCGAAAGAGCTGCTCAAGGATATGGTGGGCAGCTTTTGTGATCTCTATGGTGTCGGCCGTCGGCACAAACAAAGGATAAGTGCCGAAATTGCTGTATTGAGGCAGGTCTTCACGGAAGGGATTGCTGGCAATGAAGACCGACACCTCCCCTGCCGTTGTCTTCTGCGCCCTGAGCTTGTTGGTACAGCTGGCGGCAAACTCGGCTATCGACTCACGCTGGTTCTCCAAGTCACACACCATATCACCGAAACTGCGGCTCGTACAGATGTTCTGCCGTTGTTTGATCTCAGCCGTATCGATGCAAGGCTGACCGTTCAGCTCCATCCATGTGCGGATGCCAGGAAGCTTGAAATGATTCCTCACCCACGATTCCTTCCTCTCTGCAAACTCCAAAGGTGAAGTAATACCATAATAGCGAAGCGTCTCAAGTGTGCTTCGACCTATCCTCCATACATCCGAAAGGTCAAAGAGTTCGAGAGCTTTTCTCCGCTTATCATCATTGTCGATCATACAGACATTGCAGTAACCCTTGAACTTCTTTGCGAACTTACTTCCCATCTTAGCCAACGTCTTTGAAGGGGCAATGCCAACGCTTACCGGTATGTCTGTCCTTGTCCTGATCCTTGTGGCAATCTCACGCATCATCTCTTCAAGATTGTAGATCGCTCATAGCCGTCCAAGCAGCAGAAACTCTCGTCAATAGAATAGTTTTCTACCTGTGCGATACTGCCCCGTAGAATGTTGGTGACTCTCTCTGACATGGCCGCATAGAGTGGCATGTTGGTCGAAAAGATCCTGACGTTATAAGTTCTGACGATGTGCTGCACCTTGAAGATAGGATCACCTCGATGTTATCCGATTGCTTTAGCCTCAGGTGTAAGCGCGACGATGATGCCGTCATTATTCGAAAGGACAACGACGGGCTTTCCGTTCAAGCCGGGATGAAATACTTTCTCAACCGAACAGAAGAAACTGTTACAATCCACAATTATACTAAGGAAATCGTTCTAAAAGTGACCCTCTTTAGGGATTTTACTGAAACGTGTTCAACTATGACAAAATTAGATTGGAATTATATAAAAGAAAAAAACTTTAGTAAATAACGTGAGTTCGACGAAATCAATCAATAGATTGTAAGCTGATTGTCATATAAACGAACAAGGTTGATAGAAGGTTTCTTGGGGAAGAAGCAGTATGCCGCGATCGCACTAAAGAGATTGACGACAAAGTTGTCGAAACTTCTATGTCTGGAATGTTCAACTTGTGCGATGTTCTTTAATTCGTCATTGATGGT
>JAZRXZ010000143.1:0-7908 GCA_045600445.1 Bacteroidales bacterium
GCAGACTCGACAACGAGGGTGCAGCGGACTTTTTCTAAAAGTCCTAAACATAATAGGGACTTTTAGAATCACCACTTACGATGGTTCCCTTAAAAAGTCCAATTATGCTCAGGCGCTGCCCGAGACCTGATGCCACAGTTATACACATACTGCCAGTGGTATCACTGGATTCTAATACAAGATAACAAATATGGAAACGAATATTCCACGCGTCTCTATCCATGTGGGAGAAGACAAGAAGTCTTTCTCTGCGCAGGTCGGAAACGAGGCGGAACGCAGAGGCTGGGACGAGAAGCGTTACCAACTCAAAAACGCAGAGGAGGACAAGAACAACCACTACAACTTCTCTCGCAAAGGCCTCAATTTTGAGGTTACGAAAGGGGCGAAGATTGCACCTCTTGGTTCTAATCCTACACCGTTGCACATACGCCTTCAACAACGTTTTGATGAACTTGGGTTCAAGCCTTATATGGACGCTGACCACCCTGGGCAAGTTTCAAAGAATACCCCGAATTGCCTTGTGAACATCATCTTTGGTGGTGACCATGATGTGATGAAGCGACTCGCATTCGGTGATCAGGAGCTTGACACCTCTGACCCAAATGCAGATCAAAGCGACATCGTCCTGATGCAAGCCATACGTGACTGGGCTGTGGACACCTACAAGTTTGCTTGCCATAAATGGGGCGAGGAGAACATCATCGGATTCTGTGTTCATTGCGATGAAACAGGCGTCCATGCCCATGTCCTCACTGTTCCTGTAGAACAAGTCAAGAAACGTGGGCGCATAGGTAGTGTGTATGTCAGCAATGACAATCCTGATGTAGAACTAACCACCAAAGAATGGAAGGCTCTGCCAAAGGAAGAACGAGGCAACTACACCAAGCATGAAGCAACCAAGGGCATGGTTGAGCGTGTTTCATACGCAAAGGTGTGGGGTGAGACAAAGAAGGAGAAGTCCGAATATCTTTCCCAACTTCATACTGATTATCATGATGAGGTTGGTTACAAGTACGGACTTGAACGTGGCATCCCTTATGAAGAACTCTCTGATGAGGAGAAGCGTGAGCGCAAGCACAAGGACAAGGTAACTCTCGAAGCAGAGCGTAAGGCGAAGTTGGCTATCGAAGAGGCAAAACAGCAGAAAGCAGAAATTGAAGCAGAGACTGCTATCATACAACATCAGAAGGATGAAGCCCAGAAGGAGTTGAAGACTGCCCAGTCAGGATTTCTTGCCAAGATATTTCAGCCAGGTAAGTTCAAGAAAGAAGAGGCTGAAAAGATTAAGGAATCATACGAAGCTGGAGTTAAGGAAACTCTTGAGGGTGTAATTAAAGCTTCTGGCTTGAAGTGGAATGGACGTGAACCAACTGCGGAGTCAATCGGTCAGAACTTCCGTATGACATGAGATAGCAACAAGACTCTCGCAAAGGAATTGAAAGAGAAGGATAGTCTTATTTCAGAGAAGGAAGCTGAGATTAATGAACTCAATGTCAAGGTTACCAAGTTGACAGAGGAGGTAGATGGTCTCAAATTTCGCTTGACTTTGATTGATGAAGATGCTGTTCAGAAACTCCGCAACGCCAGAATTACAGAGAAGACTCGTGCAGACAAGGCTGAGAGAGAATTGGGGAACCTTCGTTCTGTTCATGAGAATCTTTCTATGCAGTGGAACGCTCTGTGGAAAGAGCCCGAATTTAACGAGGCTGCAAAGAAGGTGAAAGAGCGCAAGGAACGTGAAGCACGCCTTGCTGCAGATGCAAAACGTGAAGCGGACGCAAGATTGGCAAGACACAATGGCATTCTCGATAAATTCATATCAGAAGGACATAAGGCTCAACGGGAGTTTGCGCTCTCAGATTGTTGTTGCGATTTCAATCGACAAGAGTCGTTGAGTGTCTATTACGCCATTGTTGCCCTGGCTCAGAAGTTGGAGATCTCACTTGATAGCAATCGCGGCATCAAGTCCGTGACCAATCAGTTCCTTGATGGATGCAACTGGTCGGGTATGTCACAGAGCAGACAAGACAACTGCCGTAGTTGGACAAATCTGTTCACAGCCAGAGAGGTTGAGTTTCCTGAATCTGTCATCAGCAATTTCTGCGCTTTTGTAGATTACATGTCTTGCAGTGCTGAGACATACGTTTCTCTCGGTGGTTCCAATGGGTGCGCTGACCAACTCACAAATTGGGATGGCACTCAGAAACTTGGTTTAGGAGCACCAGCAAAGAAAACCACAATCAGCTATTAGTATGCAATGTGTTATTTTTGAAGAGGGTGTAACAAGGCTTCATGCTCATGTTATACCCTCTGTCTTGTATTCAAACCAGAAAACATTGCTTGAAGAAAATTTTATGTATGATAGTCAGAACTATAGTATGACATTGAATGTCCAGCCCAGGAGCATTATCATCAGAGCTACCATGCCGAAGAAGATGCCGATGAGGCGCCAGGTCATGACTTTCTTGAGCATGGTGGCTTCGGGGAGTGAAAGTCCCACGACCGACATCATGAAGGCGAGAGCTGTGCCGAGAGGGATGCCTTTGGCAACGAACACCTCCACCACAGGAACGATGCCGGCGGCATTGGCATACATCGGTACGGCAACGAGTACGCTGGCTGGCACGCCAAAGACACCAGCTTTCTGCATGAAGTCGGCAAAGAAATCTTCTGGAACATAGCCATGAATAGCTGCTCCGATGGCGATACCGATAAGGACATAGAGAATGACTCCATGAACGATGCCAAGGGCGTCTTTCGTGATGACGGGCAGTCGCTTCAAGAACGGAACGTGTTCTGTCTCAAATTCCTCATCTGCTTGCATCTGCATCTGCTGCATCTGAATGATCCAAGGCGAGAGGTAGCGGTCGAGTTTCATCTTGCCTAAAACGAAACCTCCTATTGTTCCCATCAGTATGCCACACACTACGTAGATGGCGGTCACCTTTACGCCAAACGCGCCAAGGAACATCGCCACGGCTACTTCATTGACCAAAGGTGAGGTAATGAGGAAGGCGAAGGTTACTCCAAGTGGTATGCCGCCTTTTACGAAACCGATGAACAGCGGTATGGACGAGCAGGAACAAAACGGAGTGATGGCTCCAAAGATGCTTGCCATGAGATATTGAAAACCGTACATCTTGTGCACAGTCAGGTAGTTGCGCAGTCGCTCAATGGGGAAGTATGCATTGACCACACCCATCACGATGCTGATAAGAAAGAGTAGCAAGACAATCTTCAGCGAGTCATAGACAAAGAAGTTGACTGCCTCACCGAGACGTGATGAAGCGTCAAGACCAATGAGGTCGTAGATAAGCCAATCGGCAAATTGTTGAATCATATTTAAGAAGAGATTAATACGTTAGAAGATATTGTATGCCTGTCTGCACTGCCCAACTGTTGACCATTTGCAAGCCATCTGTCTTGTGCCACACAGGAACGTCAGAACTGACAAACATCTGAAATTTCGGGAAGGGACGGTAGTAAAGCCGGGGGGAGATTTTCAGCGTGTTGTAGGTTGTACCTGACAGTTCGTGCCCAAACTCCTTTGCCTGTCCTTTGTACTCGTAGTTCACCAGAAGACCAACGTCAAATGGCCTCACTACCCGGAACGTACTGCCCAAACTCAGATAGGTAAGTGTACCGTACTGGTAGTCAAAGTTTTTTGAGCGAATGCGAGCGGCATACTCAAAGCTGTCGTAAGTATAGAGTGAGAGCTTGGGATGAGGCGACCATGAGGCATAGATGCCAGCAGCGTACTTGAAACTGCCCGAAGATGGCTGCATAGAGATGGGGAGTTTTACTCCACCGGACTCGCAGTCGAATTTTCCGACGGGTATCTTCACCTGGGCGAAGGGCGTCACCTCTATTTCCTCAATCAGTTTGCGAAAAGCCGTATAGCGGACCGTAATTCCAAGATCGCCGATACCCGAGGCATGAACGTCGGGAAAGAGATCAGAGTTGTAATCTTCGTTCTTACCGATGTAGTAGCCCAACTGCGCCCCTACCGACAGACGGGAGGTAATGCCGTAGCCCACCGTCATGGACATGAAGTCGTAGCCGGCGCTGTTCAATCTGCCGGGAAAGTCGAACGATGAGGAATGAGAGCCTTCGTAATAGTCGTCCGAAACACTGTGGCGGTAGTCGACGGAAAATCGGAGTGAATTTCTGCTTACGCTCGATTCGCCATTGACAGTCGTGACGGGATTGCCGGCACCACAGCATTGAGCTTGAGCGTGCTGGGAGGCGAGCCATGTGCAGGCGATGATGAAGAAGAGGCGTTTCATTGGTATCGACTGTTGATTATTTCAATATACTGCTGCCAGTTCGGGAAAGGTTTCTGACCTTTGCGCCAGGGCCATACAAATACCGTTACGTCTTTGGTGTACTGTCCGTGTTCGTTTGAAACGGTGCAGGTGACGGTCAGGTCGCCCACACACGTCTGGCATCCCCAGAAGTAGGCCTTGCTCGGGTCGTCAGGAAGAGGGACAAGCGACCCTCGGGTGCGTTGCCACTTGTAGTTGAGATTGTCGCCTGAGGCATGAGCACTCAGCACTATGGTATCGAACATGCAAGCAGAATCGCGTGAGGCGGTAATGCCGTCGAAAGATATTCGTTCCGTCTCGATATCTGCATACTCTTCGAAGAAAGCCTCCTGACAATTTGTAAGCAGGCAGGCGAAGAGAAAGAGCAGAATGATGGTGAATGGTATCTTTTTCATACGGTAGTCTTGAATAAATGTCGTGTATTGTTCGCAATCTTTACGAGGCAGAGCATTACAGGTACTTCGACAAGTACACCAACGACAGTAGCGAGTGCTGCCCCCGAGGAGAGACCAAAGAGCGAAACAGCCACAGCTACAGCAAGTTCAAAGAAATTGCTTGCACCAATCATGCCGGCTGGAGATGCTACGTTGTGAGGCAGTTTCCACGCCTTTGCCCATCCGTATGCGATGCCGAAGATAAGGAAGGTTTGCAGAATGAGTGGAACGGCAATCAGCGCGATGTGCAACGGATTCTGCAGGATGGTATCGCCCTGGAATGAGAACAGAAGGATGAGCGTGAGGAGTAATCCGCATGGAGTGACGTTGTCGAACTTATGCACAAACACTTCTTCAAAGTACGCTTTGCCACGTCTGCCTATAATCATCTGCCGTGTGGCAATGGCTGTAACAAGCGGAATTACCACGAAAAGCAGTACCGAAAGTAGCAGCGTTGCCCAAGGGATGGTGATGCCTCCGACACCTAACAGTAGAGCTACAATCGGAGAGAACGCCACAAGGATGATGAGGTCATTTACAGCAACTTGCACCAGCGTGTATGAAGCATCTCCCTTGGTGAGGTGGCTCCACACGAAGACCATTGCGGTACAAGGTGCGGCTCCGAGTAGTACGGCTCCTGCCAGATAGTCGGCTGCAAGTTCTTCGCTGAGCATACCACCGAACACATGGTTGAAGAACACCCATGCGATGCCGAACATAGTGAAAGGCTTTATGAGCCAGTTTGTGACGCAAGTGACGATTAGTCCTTTGGGTTGGCGCCCCACATTCTTCACGCTGTTGAAGTCCACCTTCAGCATCATCGGGTAGATCATCACCCAGATAAGAATGGCAATAGGGATGGACACGTGCACGTATTCCCATTGTCCCAATGCCTGAGGGATGGCAGGAATATACCGTCCCACGAGAATGCCGAAGACAATGCAGATCATCACCCAAAGTGTGAGGTATTTCTCGAATGTTTTCATACGACAGTCTTGATTAGTTGATGTTCATTCACAACAGCAGCATTTAGGCAAGTGAAGCCCTTTGACATCGACGAGATAGAACGTCTGCATTTTCTTCTTGATTTCGTCACGGATGCGGCGAAACTCTGCCATGATTTCATCATCAGTTCCTGTAGCTGATGCAGGATCATCAAAGCCGATGTGCATACGCTTGCCGACCTTACCAGTGAATATGGGACACGACTCATTGGCACCACCACAGACGGTGATGACGAAATCCCACTCTTCGCTAAGGAACAGTTCTACGCTCTTTGGTGTTTCTTTACTCAAATCAATACCCACTTCTTGCATTGCTTTGACAGCGAAAGGATTGACTTCTGCGACAGGCTTTGTTCCTGCTGACTGAACGTCTATATTTGGGTCAAATGAGCGAAGGAAACCCATCGCCATCTGACTGCGGCAACTATTGCCGGTACAAAGGATTAGTATTCGTTTCATGATTATGCAATAAAAAATGTGTAACAATAGTATGCACCCACGAGGATGAAGAGTACTGCAACGAAGCGGTTGAACCAGCGCTGGAAAATAGTGACGAGCCCCATGAACTTGCTGAGTGACTGCATACTGAAAGTTAAGATCCATGCCACGATGAGCACAGGAAGAGCCGTTGCAATGGCGTACACCACTGGCAGCAGATAGCCACCGGTTACCGTTGCGGACATAGGGATGAGCATGCCGAAATAGAGCAATCCGCTGGACGGACAGAAGGCCAAAGCGAAGAGGATGCCAAGGATGAAAGCTCCGAGAGGACCGCTTAGCTGCTCCGTGCGACTGCTTCCCTGAAAACCGAATTTGCCTCCGAGGTCGATGAACTCACTCACAAGCATCAACACACCGATGATGATGAGTGCAGGACCGATGATAACTTCGCCCCATTCACTGATTGCCTGCTGGAGGTCGAAGGTGTCGGCCCCTGCGCGTATAATATAAATAAGGAGTGCGCCAAGCAGGGAGTAGGCTATTGTACGTCCAAGAGTGTAGAGTATTCCGCTCCAGAGCACGCGCTTACGGTCAGCCATACCTTTTGAGATAAAGCCGATAGCCGTGATGTTGGTGGCTAAGGGGCAAGGACTTAGAGCTGTGAGCAAGCCTAAGAGGAATGCTGTCAGCACGGGTACTTGGCTATTGTCGAGGAGGTTGTTGAGAAAATCCATACATCAATTCATTCCAGCGAGAACCTTCGCTCTCAACTCCTTTCTGAAACCCTCTGCATTGTTTCTGGCATTAGCGAAAGCGAAGCGAGTGAGGTCTTCGGCTGTCTCGTTCGTTCCTGGATTGTTGACGACAAACAGTGAGGAGAAACTTACTTTGTACTTGCTTGCCACGCTTTTTCCTTCGTTGGTCGAGAAATCCACTACGCGCATCTTCACTTTGCCCGACTTCACCATTTCGGCCAGTTCACCTTCCATCAGAGCTTTGGTTTCCTTCTCAATGGCCATACAGGTCATGCAACGCTGCTTTCCATGGAAATAGATTACCTCCACTTGAGCTGGAGTTTCTGTTTCTGCGGCTTCTGAGGTAGCAACGATTTTGTCAGTATTGTTTTCGTTCGATGCATTTGCTCCGTTACATGCACTCAATGCTGCAGCCGAAAATGTAGCTGCTACAAGCATAATAAAAAATCTTTTCATGATGTTTCGATGTTTACTTGTTCAACAATTCCTTTACCTGCTCATAAGTGAGCTTGCCTTTAGCCACAACAACCTCATCGACCACAAGGGCAGGGAGCGACATGACATTATACTTCATGATGTTCATGATGTCCTCCTCCTTCACGAGGTTAACGTTCAAACCGAGGTCAGCAACGACCTTCTCTACTGTAGCGTACAGCGCCTTGCATCCAGCGCAACCAGTACCGAGTACTTTGATTTCCATAAAAAAGACCCCCTCTAACTCCCCTTCAGGGGGAGAACCGTAACAGGGTTTGGGTTTGGTTTATATTATTGTTTATAATTCGCAAAACAACGAACATAAAAGTTATAAATAAAAGGGAAGAACCGTATGGGTACAACTTCCCCTTGTATTGTTTTCTAATATCTATTGGTTACAACAACTGCTTTCGCCTTTGCACACACATTGCCCCAGAAACTCAGCAAAAAGCTCCCGAGCCATCTGCCAGTTCTC